>QLUS01000068.1 GCA_018725535.1 Bacillota bacterium | reverse complement strand
TCGCGTGTCTTGAAAGATGGTTCCAGCGATTACAGAAGTCTGGTGCCTGCAATTTGCGCAAGTGTACAGCGTATCCCCAACTGCCCATGCTTTCGTTGTCTGCTTGCACTTCGGGCAAACAAATCCCTCCGGCCACCTTAACTGATAAAGGTAGTCCCGGCACTGTTCTTCTGTCGCAAATTTCGTTGTGAATTCTTCAAATGTCATCGGATACTCTTTCATTCCTCAAGTCTACATCTTGTATGCGTGTTAGTCAAGTAAATACCCAGGAAATTCTTTTCCCGCTATCACGGGCTGGCCTACTATTCTATTGTAGGCTTCTTGCTCGGCTCTGCCCTGCTGATCTGGCCTGATTTCTCCCTCGGTTGGACGCTCGTCCTCGATGCGGCTGTCTTCGCAGGGGGCATATTGCTCAGCGCACTGTTGCTCAAATTCTGTGCGCGTCCGCTGCGGCGGGGGGCTGGCGGCAAACCACTCCCAAGGTCATGATTCACAGTTCATGATTCACAGTTCATGATTCACGATTGCCCCGACCCACGTACTTCTTTGATTTTTGTTTTTTGATTTTTGTTTCGTCCTAGCCGCAGCGGATAGCCTCTCCCTCACTCACCTCTCAATACGCCCTTGCCAACCACAGCGTAAACACCGCAGCCTGCCCGCAGGTCACGCAGTGGGACTTCTCTGTAGGCGGGCCAAAAGGAATATTGCGCGACGTGAATTTCACTTCTTCCTTTACTCTGGCCTCACAGTCATCATCGCCACACCACCCGGCGAGCACCCAGCCCGCAATCTCCCCTGCCGCTTCCTTGGCGGCGATATGCTCTTTAAGCTCGGCGAGAGAGTTAATATGCGTATGGCTGTGCGACACACGGAAGGACAGCGCCCGCTGGTACATATTAAGCTGAATCTCATCAAGCAGCAGCTTGACGCGCGCCACGATATTGTCTAGGCTTGCCGTTGTCTTCTCCCCCGTATCCCGCCGCACCAAGACACACTGGTTGCTGTCTACATCGCGCGGACCGAGCTCAAGGCGCAGCGGCACGCCGCGCATTTCCCACTCGTTAAACTTAAACCCGGGAGTTGCGTCGCTGACGTCGCTTTTCACGCGCACACCGGCCTCCTTTAGCGCCGCAAACACGCCGTCAAACTTCTCCATCACTCGTTCTCGCAGTTTCGGCGACCCGATAGGAATCATAACGACTTGTGTGGGTGCGAGCTTGGGTGGCAAAGCTACGCCCTTATCGTCACCGTGCACCATCACCAACGCCCCAATCAGGCGGGTAGACACGCCCCACGAAGTGGTGTGTACTAGCTTGAGCTGATTATCCCTGTCAAGAAACTTAATGTCAAAGCCTTGCGCGAAGTTTTGCCCTAAGTAGTGCGAAGTCCCCGCTTGCAGCGCTTTGCCGTCTCTCATCATGCCTTCGATCGAGTAAGTGTCCACCGCACCGGCGAAACGCTCGCTCGGTGTTTTTTGTCCCTTAACCATGGGCACTGCCATTTCCGTGGCGGCAAACTCGGCATAGATGTCGAGCATCCGCATGGTTTCTTCGCGTGCCTCGGCTTCGTCGGCATGGGCAGTGTGGCCTTCCTGCCATAAGAACTCCGATGTGCGCAAAAACGGCAAGGTCCGCTTTTCCCAGCGGAAAACATTGGCCCACTGGTTTAAGAGCATGGGCAAATCGCGATAGCTCTGAATCCACTTGCTGTACATGTGGCCGATAATCGTTTCCGAGGTGGGGCGCAACGCTAGACGTTCCTCTAATTTCTCGCCGCCCGCCTCTGTGACCCACGGCAGCTCGGGATTAAAGCCCTCGATGTGCTCTTTTTCCTTTTGCATAAAGCTTTCGGGAATAAGCATGGGGAAATAGGCGTTCCGGTGCCCGGTGGCCTTAAACCTCTCGTTGAGCCCGGCTTGAATACGCTCCCACAACTCGTACCCGTCGGGCCTAAAGATGATGCAACCGCGCACCGGCGCGTAGTCCATAAGCTCCGCCCTCTGTATCGCCTCTAGATACCACGCGGAAAAGTCCTCGCTCTGGGCGGTGAGTTTGCGTTGTTCCGACATACCAGTCACTCCTTTTTAATATTTCGGGAAAGCAAAAAACTCGCCCCCTAAGGGACGAGTTACTCTCGCGGTACCACCCTGTTTGACTGTGCAGGGCACAATCCACTTGAGCCCGATAACGGTGGGTCCGGCACAGCTCATCGCCGCCAGCTCCGGGGTGGGCACCAACACTCTGTTAGCTTGCACCACCCGCTAACTCTCTGCATTACGCGCTGGTTTGGCCCCTTCATTGCTTTGACCCATTCTAGCACCCGGCGCACCAATCGTCAAGGCATCGATAGGACCCTCAACTATCCCCATACACCTGCATGGCATGATCGGCGCAGCTCACGTATACGGCATCCCCGAGGGTGAAGCTCTCCTTACAGGAAGCCATTAGTTCTCCTCCCGCCGCCAGCGCCACTTTGTAGAAAATGTACCTCCCCGCAAACACTTTGTCCTTAATTTTGCCCAGCGTAATTCCACCGTGGCGTCGCAGCTGCACATTGTCGTAGCGCACCATACCCACCGCTTGCCTTGTATCCTGCCAAGGCGTCGCAAAGCTGCCGAGAGCGCAACTAAACACACCATCTGCCATGACGCCGGGGAAAAAATTAGCTTCTCCCAGAAACTCGGCTACCTTCTTGTTCTTAGGCCTGTCATACAAGTTCTCTGGCGTGTCCACCTGCTCGAGTCTACCGTCAAGCAGCACTGCCACTCGCTCCGCCATGACAAAAGCCTCTTCCTTGTCATGCGTGACCAAAACACATGTGAGTTTTAGCACGCGCTGCAATGACACCACAAACTCGCGCATCGAAAATCTGAGATTGACATCAAGGTTCGAAAAGGGCTCGTCTAGGAGCAGCACTCGCGGCTTAAGCACACAGGCCCGCGCCAACGCGATGCGCTGTTTTTCGCCCCCCGAGAGTGCGTGCGGCAAGCTATTTTGGCGGCCCGGCAGTTGTACTACCTCGAGGATTTCGTCTACCTTGCGGTCAATAGTGGCGCGGGGTTCGTTCCGTGCACGCAGGCCAAAAGCGATGTTTTCTTTCACGGTCAGGTGAGGGAACAGACAATGGTCTTGAAACACGATTATCGCCTGCCGGTGGCGTGTAGACACCTCAGTAACGTCGCTGCCGTCAAACTCAATCCGTCCCGCGCTAGGAGTATCGAGCCCGGCAATTAGCTTGAGCAAGGTAGTCTTGCCGCTGCCCGAGGGCCCCAGTAAGGCTATCAGCTCGCCGTTCTTTATGTCTAAATCCAGCCTGTCGAGGATCTGCTTATCGTTGAAGGCCTTTGCTACGCCCACCAGAGTAATCCTAGCCATATGCGCTCCTTTTGTCACGGGTTCAAGAAGTATGTTTCACGATAGTAGTGACGCACTACAGCCCGCAGTAAGACCAACGCCGCTAGCGCAGTAAAGATAAAAACCAGACTATAAACAGAGGCCGCATGCAGTTCGCCCCCCTGTACATGAGGCACTAAGAGAAGTGGGACTGTCAACAGGCGTCCGCCACCAATGATAAAGGTAGTGATGTATTGCGAAAAGGAGATTACAAAGCTCATGGTCGCCGCTGCCACCATTCCAGGCATCACCAGCGGCAGGGTAACAGCAGAGAACACCATCAGAGGTCCTGCCCCTAACATTGCCGCCTGCTCCTCCTGCTGCTCCCCCATAATCTCAAACACATACATGAGGATTCTAAAGGCGTACGGCACCGCAAAAACCGTGTGGACAATGACTACGCCTAGCATCGTTCCCGCTAGGCCGACTCTAATCATAAAGTAATGCAGGCCCATGGTCACAGTAGCGGCCGGCACCATTACCGGCATTAGCGCAAGGAGCTTAAGCGCCTCCCTGCCGCGAAAGCGGTACAGCCCGGCGGCCTTAGCGGCAGGGAAAACCAACAGAAGCGTTGCCACGGTCGTCAGCAAGGCCAGTGCGAGGCTGGTCGTTACAGCCTCAACCAAGCGGGGGCTTAACAGCAGCTTCGCAAGGTGGTCCGCAGTAAACAGCGAAGGCAGCAAATGCGGGAAGGGCCACTGTGCGCTAAATGCCAGCATAATCAGGGACAAGAGTGGGGAAACACAGGCAACGGCAGCAGTCCACATTACAAGCTGCACTACATCGCGTCCCCACTTCATGGGCGATCTCCATCACTGTGCCGCACATGCGAAACCACACGCAAAGCACTGCTGTAAACTAGGGCTAGCCCGAGCGAGATTGCCGAGATTATAACATTAATGGCCATGGAGCGCGCTTGCGCATCAGGGTCAATGTTTATATGAAGTAGATATGCTTCTACAGGCAAAGTCCGCCATAATGGGGTCCCCAGTAAAAACGGCACTTCAAAAGCACCAAAGGCAAACGCAAAGGTAATCAGCGCAGTGGCCATTAGCGTAGGCTTAAGTAGCGGCAAGTAAATGCGTGTAGTCACTTGCCAGGGAGTGGCGCCTAAATTCTCGCCCACATCCCCAAATCTATGACTGATGCCCCGCAGCGAATCAAAGCAAACCATGGCCACAAACGGAATTTGCTTGTATAGATAGACCAGCATAATGCCTATGGCAAAGTGGTCAAAGACCAACAGGGGAAACTGATTAGGGTCGTCGATAAACCCTAACCACCATGCCAATCGGGCCAGCACTCCGGTCTGTGCAAAGATGTGAAAGACAATCACCGTGACCACCAAGTGGGGCATAATCACTGGCAACTGCAGGATGTGTCGTACCGATTCCCCGCCCGCACGGGCTTTAAGCATGGCAAAGGCTAGGGCCGCCCCTCCTACATTAGAGACAAGCGTGGCAACGGCTGCCACGCTTAAGGTCGCCACTAGCGACACGACAAAGTCTCGGTTCCCCAGCACCGCTAAGAAGTGCCGGAGTGTTAGCCCACTAATCTCATACCCTAAGCCTAGACCAAAGGTCAGGGTCAGGAAGAGGACTAAAGGCGCCGCCAAGAGATACGGCTTGCTTGCGGCTTTCACTTATCGCTGCAGAACTTCTTCGCGCCACAGTTCCTCGATTATGGCCACTTTACGCGCGTGGATTTCCGGCAAACGTTTTGTCAAGAGCTCGGACATAGGCAACACGCCCTGGCCTATATTCGTTCCGGCAATGGTAGCACGTTCTGTCTCGCTGAGACGTGTCAGGTCTAACACCGGGAGATCGCCCCAATTGCCCACATCTAGCTTAGCTGCCTGCATGGCCACGCTAATCAGGTGGTGAATCAAGACAAAGGCCGCATCCTTGTTAGGCGAGTTAAAGGGAATGGCGACGTAGTGGGTGTTGCCGATGTTTCCCTCGTCAAAAACAAACGTCCTTAGGCTTGCGGGAGCCCTGTTTTGCGCTATAAGCTGCCCGGCCTTAAGCGGAGTGTAACTCATGCTCCACACTAGCTGCCCCTCAAGAAACATGCGGTCAAGCGCAGTCACATCAGCGGGATAGGTTCTCCCTTGCTCCCAGAGATAGGGCTCGAGCTGGTTGAGAAAATCTAGGGCTGGCTGAATCACCGTCTTGATCGCCGCCTTATCGACAGGGGCGTTATTTATGGCCTCAAAACCGACTATTTCGTAGATGATGTTGCGAACAAATGCCGAGCCGGTAAAGTCCGGGGGTGCCGGATAAGTGAAGCGCCCTGAGTTAATCCGCGCTAGTTCCAGTAGCTGTTCCGCGCTTGTCGGGAAGCGGTCTAGCCGCGCACTATCAGCCATGAATACTAGCTGCGCCCGTCCTAAGGGCACCGACATGCCTTCGATGGCTACGCCAAAGTCGTAGTTCGTGTCAGGTGCATCAGGGTCGATATGGCGCACAAAATTCGCGATGCGCGTGTTAAACGGCCCATACAGCAGGTCTTGCGTTTTCGCGGTATAGAAGTTTTCACCGTTAATCCAGATTACGTCCATATCGCCTCGAGTTTGGTTAGCTTGGCGTTCAGTTGAGAGCTTGCGTAAAATCTCATCGATATTCATTGGCACACGCCTCAAAGTAATGCCGTACTCGGAGAGTAGCGACGGAGCCACGACGTTGTCAAACCAGTTGTTAACCGCCGCACTGCCACCCCAGCCGTAGAAAGTAACGGTTTTGCCGCGTGCGCTGCGCAGCGCGGCGTCAAACGAGCTTGGCCCCTTCGTAGCTTCGGGCCTAGCCGCACAGCCTACAGTAAGCGCGAGTAAGGCAGCAATCATAAGCACTATGGTTATCGTCTTGATCATGTGTGCGCAAACCTCCTAATCCGATAGTCCGCTAACGCAGCAGTTTAACGGCTTCCGCAAAGCGCTGCCCGGCAGTAAAGAGAATCGCCCCGGTCATTAAGAGCAGCATTTCCACGCGCCAAGGATGTAATAGCACGATGAGACTCAGGGCGATAAAGGCTTCGGTTCTTTCCATCAGCCCCGGTTGATAGTAAAACGATTTGTTGCCCATCTTCTCCGCCAAGGCACCTACTGTCAAAAACACCGTCATCGACAAGATGATGCTGGCAAAAACGAGGGCCGTGGGCACTGCGTAAGAGGGAGACCCATACATTAACGCAAGCAGCACCATTATCTCAACCACGCGGTCGAAGACGATGTCAAACAACGTACCCAAGGCGGAGCTAGTTCCGCTGGCGCGGGCCATGGAGCCGTCTAGCATATCGAACAGCCCGGAGACCCACAAGAGACCCACGCCAAGCCAGGGATACCCGAGGGCAACGGCCAAGGCCGCTGCCCCTCCTAGCACCAGTGCAATCAGTGTAGCTCCTACGGGACTAAGCCCACATCCAAGCAGCGCTCGCGCTACCAAGTCTAGGCTAGGTTGAACATATTGCCTCGCTTTGCTGTCTAGCATGGCTTAGCCAAGCGCTTAGCGAAGCTCGCCGCGGTTGTCGGTCCACTGCTCGGTGAGCGAGACTACGAGACGACGTACGTTTACCGGCACCTGATTGGCGCTGAACTCAGACGCTGCGTAGGACCATTCAATCCATGAGCCGTCGAAATTATACACTTCAAGCCCGAGCACATCACGCAGCACCACTTGCGTATGTGAAGACCTTACCCCTGATTGGCAGTACACAATGACCCTGCGACCACGGATTGCAGCGCTGTAGATAGCCGCAATCTCCTCGCGTGTCCTCAGTGTGCGGTCAGCGGCATTGGCGGCAACCCAATCGATATGCACGCTGCCGATGAGTCTGCCCGTGCCAAAGGCACCGCGCGAAAAAGCCGACGGACGGCCGTTAAACTCGTCGGCACTGCGCGTGTCAATTACTACCCACTCATTGGGGTTCTGCAGGGCGTGGACAACGTCGCCAAGGCGCACGTTATTAACAGCAGGGTTAAAGTCAGGCGAACGGTAAGTAGTTTGAACAGGTTGCTCTGCGAGGCGGGCAAACGAACCGGTCGGGAAGTTAGCGGCTTGCCAAGCATTGAGACCGCCGTCGAGCAAGCGCACATCGCGGTGGCCAAGCTGCCTGATCTGCCACATAAAACGCGCTCCGTCATGCATATGATCAAGCGCATACACCACGATCATCGACTGCGGAGTTGCCCCGGCACGCGAGAGCAGCTTCTCCATTACTTCGCGTGAGCTGGCCATACCGCTGACTGCGGGCGCAAGGGCTAGCGGTGAGCCCGGGCCGGAATAGTCGGGGCGCCACACGGTGAAGCTCCCGGCAATAGGCGAGCGGGCGGCGTGGAGGGGGATAATAGCTAAAGTCGGGTTAATCACCCCAATAACCACGAGGTTCGGCTCGTTGCGGTCCATTAACTGCTTAAGCTCAGCCGGAGAGATAAAGGCGTCTTGGTTGGCATATGCGGCTAACTTGTCGCTTTGCGCATTGCCGGCAATCCTGACGCGGCGGAGGGCAACCTGACGTACCACCACGACTGTTTGCGTACCTTCTTCCCAGCGCACATCAGCACCTAGGTTTTCGGCGACAAAGCGCAGGGGCACTAGCGTACGCCCCCCCAACACTATGGGAGCTACGTCTAGCCGCACGGTGCGATTGTTAACGACGGCTTCGGGACGGTTAAGCCGCAGAGAGATCGAGGTGATACCCAACTGACCGGTCACGGTCTCGGTAGCTTCTTGCCAACCCACCGTCGCGCCAAACGCTTCGAACAGGGCGCGGAAGGGCACTAAGACCCGTCCGGCGCGAATCACGGGGGCTACTTGCAGG
>QLUS01000067.1 GCA_018725535.1 Bacillota bacterium | reverse complement strand
CAAGGATCACAGATTCGATGCGCCACTTAATGAGGCTAAACTTATGTTATCACTTCTGTCCACTCTCGTCAAGCAGCAGAATCGCTAACTTGTCGAATCTCGCAGAAGTCGCCCGCTGCTTGCGACGCTTGACTAATATAGCACGCGATTTGCGACTGTGCAACAGCTAACTTTATCCATTTTGCTGTTTGCTGCTCATTCGTGATATTCTAGTTTCATTAACGCCCAAATTATTATTCGTCTGCAAGAGGAGGAGTAATTAGTGTCGACATTGCTTGAACGCGCACAGGCCTTAGCACCCGAGTTAGTCGCCATTCGCCGCGACATTCATCAACACCCGGAGGTTGGCTTTGCCGAACATCGCACTTCACAACTGGTATTCAACTATCTGCAGGAGCTAAGTCTCAAGCCGCAAATCGTCGCCGGGACGGGTGTTGTGGCCACACTGCGGGGCAAGTCGCCGGGGAAGACTATCGCCTTGCGCGCTGACATGGACGCGCTCACGGTTACCGAGCAGGCGGAACATACATACACGTCCAAAACGCCCGGACTAATGCACGCCTGCGGGCATGACGGACATACTGCCATACTTCTTGGAGTGGCAAAGCTCTTAAGCGAGGTCAAAGACCTCCCTGGCAACGTGAAGTTTATCTTCCAACCGGCGGAGGAAGGTCCCGGGGGAGCGCTGCCGATGATCGAGGCGGGAGTGCTCACCAACCCGCAAGTACACGCCATGCTTGGCCTGCACGTTGGCACAGTTCAGTATACGGCAGGGCAAATTGCGCTGCGTTATGGCTCGGTTTGTGCAGCGCCTGACAATATTGAAATAGTAGTAAAGGGCAAAGGTGGCCACGGCGGGCATCCGCACGAAGCGATTGACGCTATTGTGACTGCCGGACATCTAATCGTTGCCCTACAAAGCATTGTCAGCCGCGAGATTGACCCTGCTGCCGCTGTTGTGCTGTCGCTTGGCACCGTGCGCGGGGGATACCGCGAAAACGTCATTGCCGACGAAGTTATGCTAACCGGCACCGTACGCACGCTGTCACCGGAAATACGCTCCTCGATGCCGGACCGCATTGAACGCATCGTGAAAGGCGTCTGCGACAGCTTCCGCTGCCACTATTCCTTTACCTATACGCAAGGCTATCCTGCATTACACAACGACGAGGTCATGACTGCGCTAACTGAGGAAGTAGCGCAAGAAGTCCTTGGCAGTGCCAACGTATTTCGTGCCCCCCACCCTACTATGGGGGGCGAAGACTTCAGCTACTTCGCCGAGAAGGTTCCAACTTGTTTCTTTATGTTGGGGGCCACGAATAGCGCCAAACAGTGCGATTACGTCCTTCATCACCCGAAGTTTAACTTCGACGAGGACGCCATCCCGGTAGGCATGGCTTTATTGGCGGAAACCGCATATGCCTATTTAAAAAAGCACCGCGCATAAGCGCGGCACCATGCAGGCATGACATGCTTAGAACGCTAGGAAGAACTGAATAAACAAGAGCGCTAGCAACCCTGGCGGCCCAAGGTACCCTGTTAGGAGCACGGTGAGGGGGTTAATGGGAACGAAAACATCTACTACTTGCAGAGCGATGTCGAAGGCAAGCAACAAGCATGCTCCCGAGAGCACCATTAGCCCTGCGCGCAGGGCAAACTTAGCTGGTACGACGAGAGCTCTGGTGACAACTATTGCTATGGCCAGCACAAAAAGTCCGGCAAGCACGGTGTTAATATTGAGCTGCTCTAAGAGACTTTGCACTGTCCACTCCCCCTCGCTAAAACTTATGCGTCCGCAGGTTTTGTCATACCTGCGGACGATAGAGAAGAGAGCTTGCTTGTATGCCTCGCGCTGCCTCCCACTCTTGGCGCGCTTCCTCCACGAGGGTGAGCAGCTCGGGCTGCTCTTGTTGGCTGTCGACTCCCTCCAGCACAAGACTAAGGCGCGTGCCGACTGTGGCAATGACACTCGCAAGCACACTGTTCACTCCGGTACTCCTCCTATAGTTCTCTTAGGAGAAGTATGACCGAAAAGTTACAGCCTAAACCGCCTGCCTTTACATTTCGCGGCGGTTTTCTAACGCGCGGGCTAGTGTCAGCTCATCCGCATATTCTAGGTCGCCGCCAACGGGCAAACCATGCGCGAGCCGCGTCACTTTGACACCGAGTGGCTTAATTAACCTTGCTAGATACAAGGCTGTCGCCTCACCCTCAATGTTTGGGTTAGTAGCGAGAATCAACTCCTGCACGTTGCCGCCGCTTAAGCGACTTAGGAGTTCCTTAATTCTAAGCTGCTCCGGCCCAATTCCGTCCATGGGAGAAATGGCACCGTGCAGGACGTGATAAAGGCCCCTAAAATCGTGCGTGCGCTCAATGGCTGCTACATCGCGCGGGTCTTGCACCACACACACTACGTCACGCCGCCGCTGCCCCTCGCGACAGATGGGGCATGCGGCTTCTTCGGCCAGATTACAGCAAGTGCTGCAATAGCGAATTTTTTCTTTGGCAGCTAGTATGGCGCCTGTTAGCTCCGCTAACGCCACCCTTTCCTGTGACAGCAGAAAGAATGCCAGCCGCTGAGCTGTCTTGGGGCCAATTCCCGGTAAGCGCGCGAGCTCAGCAATGAGTCTCTGAATAGCCGGAGGGAAGCTCAGCACAGACTACCTAAAACATGCCGCGTGGCAGATTAAGCCCCGCAGTGACCTTGCTCATTTCGGCATTAACCATGTCTTCTGCCTTGCGCAACGCCTCATTTACCGCGACGAGGACTAGGTCCTCGAGCATCTCCACATCGCTTGGGTCAACGGCTGCAGACTGTATGGTGAGCTTTTGTAGCGATTTGGCCCCCGTGACTACCGCTGTAACCATGCCGCCGCCACTCGTAGCCTCCACAGTGCGCGCATTCAACTCCTCCTGCAGTTTGTGGACGCGCTCCTGCATCTTTTGGGCCGCTTTCATCATGTCTTTCATGTTATTCATACTCTTTCCTCCCAGCTACTCTTTAGTCTTAACAATAGTCCCCTCAAAGATTTCAATCACCTGCTGCACGCGGTTTTCGCTTGCGCTAGGCGCGGAAACGGCACTGCCGCTGCCATCCGGCATAATTAGCTTAACTTCCACCGATTTGCCGAGCACTTGCGAGAACGCTTTGGCGATGTGCAGAAGGTCAGCAGGCTTACTAAGCCGATTAAACGTATGTACATTAGACTCGTTCATTTGCAGAATAACGGTATCACCCTCTAGCCGCAGCGGTGATATGGCTCCCATCGTTGCGCCGGTTAGGGGGGCTTTTTGCTTGACTAGGCGCTGTACTTCGGGCCAAGCCTTCACCAGCTGGGATATCTCTGCCTTACGAGCGTCTACTCTAGGGATTTCACTTCTAGGGACTTCAGCTCTAGGCGCGTCAGCTCTAGGCGTGTCAGCTGTAGGAGGCGCAAGTTTAGCTTGGCTGCCGGGAGTGGGTTCGTCTGTCTCTGCCAGCACAGCGACGCCTGCTGCCCGCGGCAGGGCTTGCATGGCGTTGGCTTGCTTTACAAGCATCAGTTCTAGATGCAGACGCGGGTGACCGCCGTAGCGCATGTCGTTTTCGGTCTGTAGTGCTATGTCAATTATCGCCGGAAGGTGAGGCATAAGTTTCTGGCCAAGACACAAGAAGGACTCGCGCTGCTCGCCTTCGTAGCCGATGTCCGCAAATACGCGTGGGGAGTGAACGGAAAGCAGCAATTGCCGCAGCACCGCAATATACGAAACTAGATACTGGCCTGTTTCTCGTCCGCCGGTCAATTCGCTGTGTAGCTGCTGCATACAGAGAGCCAAGTTACCTTCCTCTAAGGCGGTAAGAAGTTTAACATAGACCGCGCTTGGCACCGTGCCTGTAACAGCGAGAACCGCATCCACGTCAATCTTCCCGTCCACAAAGGCCGCGCATTGCTCAAAGAGCCCGAGCGCGTCGCGCATGCTACCGACGGCGTGCTGAGCAATCTCGTGCGCAGCGGAAGTCGACACGCTCACCCCATTAGCGGCTGCTACCTGCATTAGCCTAGCAATGATTGCCTGCGCGGCTAGGCGGCGAAAGTCAAAGCGCTGACAGCGCGAGATTATAGTAGCGGGCAGCTTGTGCGGCTCAGTGGTAGCCAGAACGAAGACTACGTGTTGTGGGGGCTCTTCTAGCGTCTTAAGAAGAGCGTTAAAGGCTTCTGTAGTAAGCATATGGACTTCATCGATAATGTACACCTTGGTGCGCAAGTCAACCGGCGCAAACTTAACATGCTCTCTTAGCTCCCGAATCTCGTCGATGCCGCGGTTAGAGGCCGCATCGATCTCGACTACATCTAAGGAAGAACCCTCGGCGATAGCAACACAGGCGGGACAAACGAGACACGGTTCTGCCGTTACCCCGCGGTGACAGTTTAGGGCCCGCGCCATAATCTTGGCCATGGTTGTCTTGCCTGTACCTCGCGGTCCAGTGAATAACAGAGCATGCGGAACACGGGACCTCTGTAGCATATTGCTAAGCGTATGTTTAATGTGGTCTTGCCCCGAGACTTCGCTAAACCGCGCGGGGCGCCACTCCCGGTACAGCGTCTGGTAAGCCATCGTTTTCACCTGCCTCTTTTGTGGCTACTACTTCCCTGCGGGGAACAAGTTTTCCTGCTGTTTATGAAAGCAAGACGCCGAGACTGCTGTCTCGGCGGAAATTTACGGCCGCGCCCTGTCTTTGACTAACACTTCCGGTCGCTAACCCTAGTAGTTAACTCGAATCAGGCTACCCGACGGCACACACGATTGCACACTTACCGCTGCTTCCTTCCGGACCTGACGGGGTTCATGGGTTCATGTTGCGCCGGACCCAACTGTCATCGCTACTTGCTAGGGGCAAACCCCACAAATGCCAGCCGCAATACAGGCTTCTGCCCTGCTACAGCGGATTGCAGGTTCAGGGCTCCGCTACTTCCCCGCATAGCGCGGCCAAGATTAAACAATGTCGCGTGGTTCTTATTGTGCCCCATTTGGGCCGGAATATCAAGCAAAAATGCATTACATTTACTGGCAGACACACGATGAGCGCTTAGCGCGCGGCTGGGAAAAAGAGCGGCTGACCAAATTTGTCAACACCAAAAGTTGAGATGATATTTTGTACTTCGCGCGATAACATAAACTCGACGAAACGCTCTGCGCCGCGGGCATTAACGTGAGCAAAACGCGCCGGGTTAACCTGCATAACGTGGTAGGGATTCTTTAAGGCAGGATCACCTTCTACTAGGATAACCAGAGTGAGATTATGCTGGTGTGCGAGGAAGGTGCCTCTGTCCGTGAGCACGTAGCCTTGCTTGTCCTCGGCAATAGCCAAGGTCGCCGCCATGCCTGCTCCCGCCTCTACGTACCATGCACCCGAGGGTGAGGTGGCAACTGCCTTCCAGAGCTCTTGTTCCTTTTTGTGAGTACCTGAGTCGTCGCCACGACTGACAAACGTAGCTTGGCTCTGCTTGATGGCAAGTAAAGCCTCGTGTCCTCCGACCATGCCTCTAACGCTGGCGGGGTCCGTGGCCGGGCCGACAATCACAAAGTCGTTATACATCACGTATTGGCGGTTAATAGCTGAACCGTTCTCGATAAGCTTTATCTCAGCTGCGGGCGAATGCACAAAGAGCACATCGGCCTCGCCTCTCTCGCCCATCGCCAGCGCCTTCCCTGTCCCCACGGCTATCGTTTTAGCCTCGTATCCGGTTCGCTGCTGAAACAGAGGCACCAACACATCTAAGAGACCGGTATCAGCCGTGCTGGTTGTTGTGGCTAGGATAACCGGCGCTTTGGGTTGACACGCCGTTGTAAATAGAACTAGAGCTAGCACAATTGTGAGTGCGAATAACTGAGTCCTTTTCACTGCAAACACTCCCTTACTGTGTAACTGAGTTTTATTCTCCGCTGAGCGCTAAGTCTCCTCTCACCGCTCACAGCACGGTGTCCGCAAGAATACAATAAACCATTACCGCGAAGGGAGACTAAGTGCAAATGGAAAATGAACTACTGGGAGGGGCCGTCGTTTACCCGCAAGTGACAGCTCTAAGGCGGCACAGGGTGACACAGCGCATTAACCTGCTGCTCAGCCGCAAGATGCGCGAGTTACTGAGACGACAATCATACAGCGAGCGTGATGTCTATGTTTGGGGCGACAACACCACACACCTAAACATGAACGGGATTCTAAGCCTAGCAATGGAGGTATACGCCTACCGCAAGGGTGCCGCGCACGGGCTGGCTCTGCGGGACTCCGCCACCATAAACATACGCACGGGGCGCAACTACCTCCTGTCCCAGCTATTTAAGCCGGGCGTCGACTACATAACGCCAATTAGCGATGAGATCAAACGGCAGATTAAGGAACGCGACATCCCCTTGATTGCGGAATTTACGGCCATTAAGCCCAATCAGCCGTATTTTCTGCACGAAGATGACTTGGTCATCTACTTCGCCATTTACGAATACACGCCCTACCACGTGGGCATTCTCGAATTCCCTATCCCCATTGCCAGCCTGCGCGACCTTATCGACGTACAGAGCCCGCTGTATAGGTTTTTACCGTCTGCATGACAGAACACTGTAATTGGGCTAATATATAGCTACAACAGAATTGCGATTAACGAAGCACTTAGGCGAGGGAGGGCGCGTAATGGTCTACGACCCACTGTACTACCCGTTTCGGTCGCAGCGCATGTGTATGTATGCGGAGCGTGGCATGGTGGCCACCGGACACCCCTTAGCGGCGCAAGCCGGGCTAGACACACTTAAGCGCGGAGGCAATGCCGTAGACGCGGCTATTGCCACGGCCGCGTGTCTGACCGTTGTTGAGCCTACTGCTAACGGCATCGGCAGCGACGCCTTTGCGCTAGTCTGGGTAGAGGGTGCATTACACGGGCTTAACGCCAGCGGGCCAGCGCCAAAGAGCCTAAGCCGAGACGCGCTGACGGCGCAAGGGTTAACCGAGATGCCGCGGTTTGGACTAACGCCCGTCACCGTGCCGGGTGCCCCGGGCGCTTGGGCGGCTCTGTCGGCTCGCTTTGGCCGACTCCCTTTGCCTACTGTGCTTGCCCCCGCCATTGAGTACGCCGCGCGCGGCTTTCCCCTGTCGCCTACGCTCGGGCGCGGCTGGAAAAACGCGCTGACGCAAGACTTAAAGGAGCTCACCGCACCGGTTCACCAAGCTTACCTCGACACGTTTGCCCCTAGCGGGAGGCCCCCGGCCGTGGGTGCAGTGTGGCGCTCGCCTGACCACGCTAGGACACTGGCCAGCATTGCCGAAACACGGGCTGAATCGTTTTATCGCGGCGAGTTAGCGGAACGCATCGACCGTTTTTCCCGCGAGCAGGGCGGGTACATCCGTGGGGAGGATCTAGCGTCATACTACCCCGAGTGGGTGACCCCGCTCGCAGTTAACTACCGCAGCTTTGATGTGTGGGAACTGCCCCCTAATGGACAGGGCTTAGTCGCACTGCTGGCGCTTAATATCCTTACAGGGTATGAGTTCGCGGAACGAGACAATATCGAAACCTACCATCGGCAAATTGAGGCTGTTAAACTTGCGTTTGCGGATGGTCTCGCTCATATTACTGACCCACGCTGCATGCGCGTAATGCCCGAGGAGCTTCTTTCTACGGAGTACGCGGTAAAGCGGCGCGGCGAAATAGGCCGAGCGGCCCTAACACCCACGCTAGGCACACCGATTAGGGGTGGCACTGTGTACTTGGCTACGGCGGATGGGGAAGGCAACATGGTTTCCTACATACAGAGCAACTACATGGGGTTTGGGGCGCGCGTGGTTGTTCCCGGTACGGGCATTTCACTGCAAAACCGCGGGCACAGCTTTTCGCTTGACGCTACACACGCCAACGTAGTGGCGCCCGGCAAGCGTCCCTTCCATACGATAATCCCCGGCTTCCTCACGCAAGCTGGGGCGGCGATAGGGCCGTTTGGGATAATGGGCGGGCACATGCAGCCGCAAGCGCACGTGCAGGTCTTAATGAATATGCTGGACTTTAACCTAAACCCCCAGGCGGCCTTAGACGCACCCCGCTGGCAGTGGGTAAGCGGCAAGACCGTACAGGTTGAGGCGTCCTTCCCGCAGCATATCGCCGAGGCCCTAATGCGCCGCGGGCACGCCGTACAACGCACGGTCGACGGCGGCGGGTTCGGGCGAGGGCAGGTTATCTGGCGTGACGGGGCGACCGGGGTTCTCTGCGGCGGAACCGAGCCGCGCACCGACGGGCACATAGCTGTATGGTAAGTCAAAGCCCCACC
>QLUS01000066.1 GCA_018725535.1 Bacillota bacterium | reverse complement strand
CCCGCTTTGCTTTTGCTCCTGCTGACTGGCCTCATAATGAAGTTAGCGGGCAAAGTTTTTCGCACGGCCATGCTTATGTACGGGAAGAACCCAACGCCGGCGGAAATGTGGCGCTGGATGCGTCAATAAGACGAGGGGGATGCAGATGAAGATTTACACTAAGACAGGCGATGCAGGCGACACAAGCCTGTACGACGGGACGCGCGTGGCCAAGGACGATGTCCGGGTGGAAAGCTACGGCACCGTAGACGAACTGACATCTGTGCTTGGCCTAGCCAAGACTTTTGTCGAAGACGAAGCGATGCGGGACTTGCTCCACAAAATGCAAAAAGACCTTTTTCGCGTAGCAGGTGAGCTAGCCACTACGGATGGCGCTAAGTTCCCCCACAGAATCGGCGAGGGGGATACAACTGGGCTGGAAAAGGTTATCGACGCATACATAGCGCGCATGGCCCCAGTCGACAAATTTATCGTCCCCGGCAACACCCAAGCCTCGGCGGCTTTACACGTCGCGCGCACAGTCTGCCGGCGGGCAGAGAGGCGCATTCTCACCCTCAGCCGCCATGTCCCCGTAAGTACCGAGCTAATCAAGTACGTAAATCGGCTTTCTGATGCGATTTACGCCTTGGCGCGCTTCTTGGAAGGGCAACAGAGCTACGTCGAGTGGTAGAGGGAATGAACCCCAACCTTGACGAAGCGTTGCATGTACGTTACAATGTACACAGCGCGATGTGGAGGTGCTAAAGGTGATCAACACGACCATCACCAATTTCCGAAAGAATGTTTTCAGCATGTTAGAACAAACCATAAAGTTTAACGAGCCAATCAATGTAAGCACCAAAGAGGGCAACGCTGTAATTCTCAGTGAAGAAGACTACAAGGGCTTGATGGAAACTCTGTACCTCTGCTCTATCCCTAACATGCGTGAACGCATAATGGAAGGCTCAAAGACGCCTGTGGGCGATTGTGTCGCCGAAGACAAGGTCCACTGGTAGTGTACGCCATTGTTTATCATAACAAGGCAATAAAAGACATCGAGAAACTCAAGGCCGGCAAGCTTGACGGCAAGGCTAGGGCTCTCATCGAAGTATTGCGAAAAAACCTCTATCAATCCCCATCGCCATTTGAAAAGCTCGTGGGTGACTTACAGGGGGCCTACTCGCGCAGAATCAATATCCAGCACAGGTTAGTTTATCAGGTAATCGAAGACAGCCGCACAGTAAAAATCATCAGCATGTGGACGTACTACGAATCGTAGTGCGTCCGAAGCATAACGGAAGCAGAAGGAAGCAGAAGGAACCGTCCCTTGGAACAAAAAGAACCGTCCCCATCGTTCTTTAGCGGGTGAAGAGTTTGGCTTTGGCGAAGGTGCGGTGGACGCGGGTTATCTCGAAGGTGGCCTTTTGGCCGATGAGAGTGCCTGCTTGCTCGACTTGGATAACATAGCCCTCAATGCGCGCGACGCCGTCTTGGGGACGGGTGTTGTGCGAGCTATCAATCAGCAGGGTGTGGACTTCGCCTAGGCTTACGGGGATAGCTGCGCGCTCTACTTCTTCGACCGAGCCGGACAGAGTAATCTTGTACTCATCGGGTTTCATCTGCAGCGAGCCGCGGATAAAAATGCGCTTGCTGTTTTCTTTTTCGAGACGTTCTAAGTTGGCGGCATTCATGCCAATCAGGTTGCCGGCGGTTAAGGGGTGCACTTGCACTAAAACGGCAGGGTCTTCCGAAGTTTCAAGGAAGCGCTTGAGCTCGCCCTCAATGCGACTGCCCGCGACATCCTCCGCTAGGACCCTGCCGCTCCCTTCACAGCAAGGGCATGGTCGCAGGAGCGAGTCAGCTAGGCCCAGCCGGGCTTTCTGTCGGGTCATCTCAACGAGCCCTAATTGTGTTAAGCCCAGTATGGAAGACTTCACTTTGTCGCTGGCTGTGGCCTCCGTCAGCGCCGCTAAAACCTTCTTCTTGTGATCTGCGGTCTCCATATCGATGAAGTCAATGATAATTATGCCACCGATGTTGCGGAGCCGCAGTTGTCGCGCAATCTCACGCGCGGCTTCGAGGTTTGTCTTAAGCACCGTATCCGCCAAATTAGTGGAACCCACAAATTTGCCGGTATTGACGTCAATCGAGGTTAGAGCTTCTGTTTGGTCAATGACGATGTAGCCGCCGCACTTCAGCCAAACTTTCTTTGCTACGATCTTCTCGATCTGTGGTTCAATACCGAAAACTTCAAAAATGGGACGCTGCTGCTGAAAGAGAAAAACGCGGTCTTTGAGCTGCGGCAAGGACTCCTCAAGTAAGCCGAGCACGACTTCGTACTCGTGTGCGCTGTCGACGACGACGCGCGTGACATCATGGGCAAAGGAGTCGCGCACGATGCGGTGCAGTAGGTCAAAGTCTTTATGTAGCATGGTTGGCGGCTTGGCAGTCTTGCCCCGCGTGTGGATACGCTTCCACAACTTGGCTAGCGCGTCGATGTCCTTTTTTATTTCGTCGCTAGGCACGCCCTCCGCCATGGTGCGCACAATGAGCCCTGTGCCCGCAGGTTTATGCTCATGGGCAATTTTACGCAGGCGGTCGCGCTCCTCCCCCTCAGCAATGCGGCGCGATATGCCTACGTAGTCCACCGTAGGCATAAAGACGAGAAAGCGACCGGGAATAGTTATGTGGCGAGTAACTCTCGCCCCTTTTGTGCCGAAGGGCTCTTTGGCCACCTGTAAGATAACGGATTGCCCCGGTTTAAGTACGTCCTTAATGGTGGTCTTGCTGTTTACCTTCTCCGGCAGGTCGTCTACCCCAACCACGTTTTCTAACGCGTCATCGACATACAGAAAAGCGTTCTTCGGCAAGCCGATATCGACGAAAGCGGCCTGCATCCCGGGGAGTACGTTTGACACTTTGCCTTTGTAGATATTGCCTACAAGGCGTTGCTCGCTTTGGTTCTCTAAGTACAGCTCCACAAGTTCCCCGTTTTCTAGAACTGCCACGCGAGTGTCCCTAATGCCGCAGTTAATGATGATTTCCTTAGGCATTTTCTCACCCCTATCCGTCAAGTCTTAGTTCTAGCGGCGCGACAAGCTGCTCGGTGAATAGCTCCCGCCGCGTAATCCAGTCTACTTTCCATGGCTCCCCGGTAACTGTCAGGAGGTGCACGAGCTCTTCTGGGCGGAGTACCGCCGGCTCAGCCATGCTGAGTACAGCGTTAAGCCCTGAGTGTGTTTGCGTCAGGCGCCAGACAAGCCCTTTGGCATCTACGTCGCGGCTCCCCCGCTTTGTCTCCTTAACGAAAGGAACTGACGGACGGGACTTAAACCTTGTGATGGCATCACCTAGTGTGTCGGCACCTACCCCAAGTTCGATAATGTACTCCGCCCACTTTACGAGCGACGCTAAGGCTGGCGTTCTCTCCGGCACTACCCTGAGCCCGCAAAATCTAAGTACATCGCCCCCCGTACAACCGCGCAAGGCTTGCGCTATGTCTTCGCTCGGCATAGATTCGGCCAGCGTTATGTCGAGATAGTCGGCCTCACTGCCAAACCCTAGCGGGAGTGGAGCCGCAAGCGACAGCAGAGGGTGCGGGTTAAAGCCCCTGCTATACGCGAGCGGCAGCCCCGCACGACGCAGAAGGCGAGAAAAGGCCCTTTGCGCGTCAAGATGCGAAATAAAGGCCAACTCACTGGCGCGCGCAAACTTAAGCCATAGCCGCATCATCTGCGCTCTAGCTCCGTATAGGTGTTTACCTGAAGCGCAGGACACACGCCGCACCCGGGACAACCTCCTCTAGCACAGTCAGCAGTGGGACATAGCGCAAGGGCTCGCTCCCGCTCCTGCCAAAGAAAGGCTCGGCTGACACCGGGGGATAAATGTTCCCAAGGCAAATGCTCGTCCGCGCCGCGTGCGCGGTTAGCGTAGAAGCAGGGGTCTATACCGACCTCCGCAAAGGCTTCCATCCAGAGGTCGAATCTAAAGTGCTCACTCCAGCCGTCAAGCTTACAGCCACGGCGATAGGCGTCTATGACGACTTGTCCTAGCCGCCTGTCTCCCCGGCTAAAAATAGCCTCAAGAAAGCTCGTATCAGAGTCATGATAGTTAAAGGTCACACGCTTGTGCGAACGCAGTCTATCGCGCAAGTAGCGCTGGCGCTCTTCTAACTCATACATGGAGCACTGCGCTTCCCACTGGAAAGGCGTATGGGGCTTGGGTACGAATGATGCGACGCTGACAGTGACAGGCAAAATCTTGGCCGCCCTAACGATGAGTTCTACCATCTCCGCGAGGTCGCGCTCGGTCTCGGTGGGCAACCCAATCATAAAGTAGAGCTTAACGCTTTTAAAACCTAACCGCGCCGCGCCGCGACAAGCACCCAGTAAGTCTTCTTCTGTCACCTGTTTGTTTATACAATCGCGCAGGCGCTGGGAGCCTGCCTCAGGCGCAAGAGTAAGTCCGGACTTCTTTCGTTTGGCGACTTGGCCCGCTAACTCTACGGAAAAGCTGTCGACCCTGAGCGACGGCAAGGAAAGATTTACGCCTTGGCAATTCATCTTCTCCACTAGTTGAGATAACAGTGTGCTTATATTGCTATAGTCCATAGTCGATAGCGAAGTCAAGGATATTTCCTCATAGCCAGTGTTCGCTACGGCCGTTTGCGCTGCAATCAAAACGTCCTTTGTCACAAACTCGCGCACCGGGCGATACAGCATGCCCGCCTGACAGAAGCGGCAGCCGCGCGCACAACCACGGAAAATCTCCAGCATCAGCCGATCATGCACCACGTCTGTATAGGGTATTACGGGTGAAGTCACAAGGTACTCTGGCTTAAGTTCCTGCTGCACCCGCTTGTTTACTATCGGGAGAGCCGCTTTGTCGACAGGTACGATTCCCGCAAATGTTTCGTCGTCGTTGTATGACGCGTCGTATAAGCTCGGCACATAGACTCCGGGCACGGTCGCTAACAGGCTAAGGGTCTCCTGTCGAGAAAGTCCCTGCGCTTTTCGCATGCGTAGGACCTGAAGTATGTCCAAAATAACTTCCTCGCCCTCTCCTAGGGCGAAGGCGTCAAATACATCCGCGACGGGCTCGGCGTTAAACGCACACGGACCGCCGCCAATAATGAGTGGGTGATGTTCTTGACGTGCGTCACTTGTCAAAGGGATGCCCGCTAGGTCAAGCATCCACAGGATGTTGGTGAAACTAAGCTCATACTGCAAAGTAAACCCAATGGCATCAAAGTCCGTCAAGGGGCTATAGTTCTCAAGCGAGTAGAGTTTTATTCCCTGCGAAAACAGCTGCTCGCCCATATCGGCGTGCGGTGCGTAAACACGCTCTGCGGCGGCATCGGGCAAGGCGTTCACGCGTTGGTAGAGAATCTTAAGCCCTAAGTGGCTCATGCCTACTTCATAGGTATCAGGAAAAGCGAGGGCTATGCGTACGGACACGGAATCAGGAGGTTTGCGCACGGCATTGACTTCGCCTCCGGTATAGCGCGCCGGTTTGTTCACTTTCGGCAATAATTCGCGGATATATGGTGGGATCAAGGTCATGTAGTCTCCCCTAACCGTCTTTTCGTTGCTTAATCTAATTATACCCTACCTAGTGCTAGGGAGCGAATGTCTCCAGAGGGGTGTTAACATCAGCGAAAGTTATCCCTAAGCCTTGGCTTACTAACGCGGCAAACAGGCTCTCTTCCGTGACAGGGATCACCTGTCCATTAGCCTGCACTATCTGGAACAAGTGGTAGCACCCGGGTGTCATGTCTTTAAGGACCCTAGCCACGAGAGTATCAGGCAGCACTACGATAACCCTCCCTGCCAATGCACCTGTCACTGACAGTTCGCCCTGCTTGCTGCCGAGGTAACCCATAAACAAGTAGGGCATCATTTTTTTCTCTTCCGCGACCGCATACAGGAGAAATACCGCCAACACTACCGCGTTGACGCTGAGGACGCCCAAGACGCAGAGCAACGCAACCACGCAGAGAAGCCCCCATGTAGCCTTGTCCATTAGACGCAACAGACGACCGCCTCCGGCGGCAGGACCCAGTCGCTTAACTATCGCACTTCTGACAATGCGCCCGCCGTCAAGCGGCAAAATGGGCAGTAAATTGACAATCAGGAGAAGCAGGTTTACCTCTAAGAGGGCATCCCCCCCATGCCGCACTTTGCCAGAGCAGACCCGCGACGCAGAGCACCAAGCTGTTGGCGGGACCCGCCAAAGCAATCGCGGCTTCGGTCTTGGGTTCGACCCCTAGCCAGCGTCCGAGCTTGGCCACACTGCCAAAGGGCATCAGCACAACTTCCTCCACGCCCACACGGCAATTGAGAGCGGCGAGAATGTGTCCTAGTTCGTGAAAACACACCGAGATCACCAGTATGGCCGTGTAAACCCAGTCACCCAGCGTAGCGGAGACGAAGAGCCACAACAAAAAAAGATAGTGAACCTTGAGGCTCACCCCTAGAACTTGGCTAAGATACATCAACGTGGAGACGAACGCACGCTGGTAGTGGGGTCAACTAGCCTGTTCGCTAGACTAAGGGCAAAAAGAGTCTTTCGCTTTGTCCAACTCTTCCCAATATCTGCCCCAGAGCTACTTGATCACCCTGCCGCACGATTATTTCCCCTAAGTCCCGGTATACGGTGCGCATACCGCTGCCGTGATCAAGCGTCACTTGTCCCAGAGGCTCATTCACTTGTACCGCATTCCCTGCCAGCACGGCCTGCACGGCGCCACCGCGCGTGCTCTCGAGGTACACCCCGCCGTCAGCCCGAGTGAAGGACACACTTTCCACCGGCCAATCGAAGGTGAGAGCGTCTTGTCGGCCAGTCAGGGCTACCCACACAGGTAGGGCGACCTCCTCCTGCGGCTGCCAGTCCAACCACACCGCCCAAGGCGTCCCTGCCGCAGCCCCAGGGACGAAGACAAACCGCAGATACTCGCGCAGGTCGGCAAATTGCGAGCCCACCCAAGTCATTGCTACTAAGAGAGCCGCGCGGACTGACCGCGTAACCCACACCGTGAGTGCGCGGCGGCTGTCGCCCCGTCGCTGCCGTAAGGGCTTGCGCGGTCGCCCCTTTTTCCACCCCTGTCTAGCCACACGGCCACCTCCCGGAGCATCGTTAATGTATACTCCGAGGTAAGGTAAACTATGTCCTAGCCCTAGAACAAGATTTTCCGGTGCCGCATGCCTACGTTCAAAACTAAGCCTACCCCTAGCGAAAGCGCTAGGTACGAACTGCCTCCATAGCTTAAAAAAGGCAATGGTAACCCCGTTACCGGCATCATACCTACCGTCATGCCGGTGTTAACGATTAACTGAAAGGCTATCCAGCTGGCTACGCCGACAGCTATGTACCGTCCACAATCGTCCTTGGCGATCGCGGCGATCTGCAGACAGCGATAAACGACAAAAAACATGACCATCACGACCCCGGCCGCTCCAAGGAAGCCGAGCTCTTCTCCAATTACCGAGAAGATAAAGTCTGTGTGCTGCTCCGGCAGGAAATTTAGCTGGCTTTGCGGTCCACCGAACCAGCCTCGGCCGGCAAACATGCCGGAACCGACTGCGATAATCGACTGTGTAAGGTGATAGCCTATCCCCATGCGGTCAAGCGAAGGGTCAAGGAAGATAATTAGGCGGGCGCGTTGGTAAGCCTTAAGACCAAACGACCACACCACAGGCGCGAGCGCAAGCGCCCCTGCCCCTAGAAAAACAATCAGCCGCCGCGGAAGCTCCGCCGCGTACAGAACAGCGGCCATGACACCGAGAAAGACAAGCCCAGTGCCGAGATCTGGCTGTATAATGATGAGCAGCATCGGAATAGCCACATGTAGAAGCACCAGCGCCAGCCTATAGAAAGTATCCACCCGGCGGAGCTTTTCGACATGTGCGGCCAGTGTGACGATCACCGCGATTTTGGCAAACTCAGATGGCTGCAAAGTAAAGGCGCCGAGGTCAATCCAACGCTGGGCTCCCCCGCCCTCCACCCCTACCGCTAGAACCCCTAGCAGTAAACTGAGATTCAGCATGTAAATGGGGACACTCATGTTGGCAAAAAAACGGTAGTCAAGCAGCAGCGCAAACAAAAGTACCACGTGCCCAATGATTACCCACTGCATTTGCTTCGTCCAGAAAAATGCCGGATTACCTAGTTCATTGTTTTGCGAAGCACTGGCTATCATCAACACGCCAAACAGGGAGAGACCAAGATACGCTAGGTACAGCGACCAGTCCACTGTGCGCAGCAGTTTTCTATCAACCATTTACTATCGTCGCCTCGCTGGACACGCCACGCAAAATGGGTAGACGTACAGTGAGGATAACTGCTCCATCCTTGTACTCCACAGCGGCTGTTATATCGCTCTCGGCCAAAACTACCTGCCCGCGCGCCGCATTAAGCAGGATCTCTGTCAAGGCGTCAAGGCATTCCTGCGAGACCGGGGAACGGTCTTGCACTAGCACCTTGCGCAGGCGGTCACGAGCTACCAGACTACTGCTGCTTCCGCTACTCACGGCTCTCCC
>QLUS01000065.1 GCA_018725535.1 Bacillota bacterium | reverse complement strand
TCCCTTTCTTTTACTTCGTGCCGTCAGTAGTCATCGCCGGGCATTTTGCTTTAGTCTCGCGCACAGGTTACACCGGCGAAGACGGTTTCGAAATTTACACATCCCCCGAAGCAGCGCCGCTTGTGTGGGTGAGCATTATGAACGCAGGGCGACCCCTAGGTCTGCTCCCCATAGGTCTTGGCGCGAGGGACACTTTGCGCTTTGAGGCAAACTTGCCGCTTTACGGTCACGAATTGTCGCCTGAGATTACCCCGCTTGAAGCTGGACTGTCCGCTTTCGTGAAATTTAACAAGGGAGACTTTCTCGGCAGGAGTGCCTTACAAGCGCAACAAAACATAGGCATCCCGCGAGAACTCATCGGTTTCACCATGATTGAGCGAGGCATGCCCCGTAGCCATTACCCTGTGACTGTCGGAGGTGATGTGGTGGGTTTTGTGACTTCCGGCGGGCATTCGCCCAGTCTAAAGCAAAACATCGGCTTGGCTTTAATCGAGCGGGGGCGGGTTACAGAAGGCGCAAATTTAGCTGTACTTGTGCGAGACAAGCCTATTGCTGCTCGCCGCATCCTCTTACCCTTTTATCGCAAGCGTTATAAACGATAGTGAAACATTTAAGGAGGCTGATACCTATGAACGTACCTCAGCAACTCATCTATTCCCACGCGCACGAATGGGTGAAGGTCGATGGCGACAGGGCGTATATCGGCATTACAGACTACGCCCAAAGCTCCCTAGGCGACATCGTCTTTGTGGAACTTCCCGCCGAGGGGGATAAGGTTGCAGCTGGCGTCACCTTTGGCGTGGTCGAGTCAGTCAAGGCCGCGTCTGATCTCTACTGCCCGATTTCCGGCACGGTTGTTGCCGCAAACCACGCGCTGCTAGACAACCCCGAATTGCTTAACACCGACCCCTACACAAACTGGATCATCGCCGTCGCCCTAAGCGACCACGGGGAGCTTGCTACCCTGTTGACGCCCGAGCAGTATGCCGAGCTGATTAAATAGTTCTCACTATTGGGAGGAGGAAGGTCATGCACCGTTACATCCCCAACACTGAGGCGGAGCGCAAAGACATGCTCGCCACCCTAGGAATGCAAGACATGGAGGAACTCTTTGCCGACATCCCTGACAAAGTACGCCTTAGACGTCCCCTGAAGATCCCCAAAAGCCATTCAGAGCTAGAATTGACTGCCCACATGACGGCGCTAGCTAACAACAACCTCGGAGCCCGCAATTACACTTGCTTTCTCGGTGCCGGCGCGTACGACCACTACATACCGAGCGTCATAAACCATATGCTGCTGCGACAAGAGTTCTTTACTGCCTACACTCCCTACCAACCCGAAATCAGCCAAGGCACCCTGCAGGCCATTTTTGAGTTTCAAACCATGATTTGCGAACTCACCGGTTTAGACGTAGCCAACGCTTCGGTTTATGACGGAGCCACCGCACTGGCAGAAGCCGCCATTATGGCATGTAACGCTACCCGTCGCAACGAAATAATTGTAGCCGACTCGGTGCATCCGGAGAATCGAGCCGTGCTTAGAACCTACAGCGACACGCGCGACATGGTCATTAAAACCGTCCCCCACAAGCGCGGCCAACTGGACATCGAGCTCCTACAAGCAGCTATCAGTATGAATACCGCTGCGGTCGTCGTCCAAAGCCCTAACTTTTTTGGCATTGCGGAGGACATCAGAGCGGCTGCCGACACAACGCATGCGGTAGGAGCACTGCTAATCACAAGCGTAGATCCCCTGTCGCTCGGGGTACTTAAGTCGCCAGGTGAACAGGGAGCAGATATAGCTGTAGGCGATGGCCAAGCCCTAGGAGTGCCCTTGAGTTACGGTGGCCCTTACGTCGGCTTTATGTCCGCTACCCAGAAACTGCTACGCCACATGCCTGGGCGCATTGTCGGCGCTACCACTGATATCGAGGGGAACCGTGCCTTTGTGCTCACCATGCAGACCCGCGAGCAACACATACGTCGCGAAAAGGCCACGTCTAACATTTGCACCAACAACGCGCTCATCGCCCTCGCCACCGCCATTTACATGACGGTCATGGGCAAGGTTGGCCTTAAGGAAGTAGCCGAACAGTGTCTGTCTAAGTCCCATTACGCATATGGCGAGCTCCTTAAGACAGGGCACTTTGAGCCTGCATTTGACCATACCTTCTTTAAGGAGTTTGTAGTAAAGTCAAAGGTACCTCTGCAAGATCTAAACCGAAAGCTCCTCCGGCACAACATCCTCGGAGGTTACGACCTCGGCCAAGACTACCCCGAGCTGAAGAATCACTGGTTCTTGGCCGTAACGGAAAAGCGCACCAAAGCAGAAATAGACAATCTCGTAGCGAAGGTGGTGGAATAGATGCGCAAAGTGACAAACCTCATCTTTGAGAAGAGCGTCATCGGCCGTAAGGGCTACCAGTTGCCGGAACTTGACACCCCTGCACTCAGCGCCAATACTATATTCCCCGCAAAACTGCTGCGAGAGCAAGCTGCTGAGCTACCAGAAGTCAGCGAAGTAGACGCAGTTCGCCATTTCACCGAGCTCTCCAAGCGCAACTACGGAGTCGACCAAGGCTTCTATCCATTAGGTTCATGCACGATGAAGTACAACCCTAAAATTGACGAAGACTTGGCCCGCCTGAAAGGCTTTGCTGACTCACACCCCTATCAACCCGAGGAACTGTCCCAGGGCAGCCTTGAGTTAATGTATCGTCTAGACAGCATCTTAGCAGAAATAACCGGTATGGCGCGGATGTCCTTAGTGCCCGCAGCCGGTGCCCATGGTGAATTGGCCGGCGTTATGGCCATAAAGGCTTACCACCGGAGCCGAGGTGACCATAAACGCCGCAAGTTCATCGTTCCTGACTCAGCCCATGGCACTAACCCGGCGACCGCCGCAGCTGCCGGGTATGAGACAGTGGAAGTTAAGTCTGATGAGCGGGGCGGCGTAGATGTCGCAGAGCTTAAGCAGTTGATGGGCGATGATATCGCGGGATTGATGCTCACTAACCCAAACACCTTAGGCCTCTTTGAACTAAACATTGTGGATATCGCAGCAATGGTGCATGACTGTGGCGGTTTGCTGTACTACGACGGCGCAAACGCTAACGCTATCTTGGGCATTACTCGCCCGGGGGATATGGGATTTGATGTGGTGCACCTTAATCTGCACAAGACGTTTGCCACTCCCCACGGCGGCGGCGGGCCCGGCGCAGGCCCGATTGGGGTTAAAGAGAGGCTGGTTCCTTTTCTCCCCTGCCCAACCGTGGAGTTCGACGGCGAAAAGTACTTCTTGGACTACGCCCGTCCGCAGTCGATAGGCCGAATCAAGAACTTCTACGGCCATTTTGCTGCACTCATTCGAGCCTACGCCTACATTCTCAGCATGGGGGCTGCAGGACTGCGCCATGTTTCCGACACGGCGGTGCTAAACGCCAACTACATGTTGCACCACCTCAAGACACGCTACGACTTGCCCTATGACCGCATATGCATGCACGAGTTTGTACTGAGTGGGACCAAGCAAAAGCAACAGGGCGCATCCACGCTTGATATCGCCAAGCGACTCTTAGATTATGGCTTTCACCCGCCTACTGTGTATTTCCCCCTTACTGTTAAGGAGGCCATCATGATAGAGCCGGTCGAGAGTGAACCCAAAGAAACGCTAGATTCTTTTATTGACGCGATGCTGAAGATTGCTGACGAAGTCGAGTCTAATCCTGCGTTAGTCAGAAGTGCACCGCAAACTACCGTGGTGGGCCGCCTCGATGAAGTCAAGGCCGTGCGTCAGCCGGTGCTAAGGCATGTCTTTAAGTAGGCCCAGTAGACCTAACGCATAGCGACATCAGCTCAGTCAGGAGGACACAACTTGCGACGCAACATAACTATCATTGGTGGCGGACCCGGGGGCTACGTGGCAGCTATCCGCGCGGCACAGCTTGGCGCCAGCGTCACCTTAGTGGAAAAGGATAATCTTGGCGGCACTTGCCTTAATTGGGGATGCATCCCCACCAAGACGCTCTGTCAGAACGCCCAAATCATTCACGCCCTATCACGCAGCGAGGAATTCGGCGTAATCCATTCGGGCTTTACCATTGACATGGTCAAGGTACAGCGCCGCAAAGAGCGAGTGGTTTCTGACCTGCGTCACGGTATCGCTCAACTCATTAAGTCTTACGGAATCGACTACATTGAAGGAACCGCTACTTTCAGCGGCCCAAGTCAACTGTGCATAATGACTAAGGCTCACGAAAAACTCTACCTAGAGAGCGACTACATCATTATTGCCACCGGCTCCGTACCCGCCACTTTACCCCTACCGGGCACCGAACTGCCCGGAGTCCTAAATAGTAACGACCTATTGGCCATCGCAGACATACCTAAGAGCATGATAGTCGTAGGTGGTGGAGTCATCGGCATGGAGTTTGCCAGTATCTTCAGCTCCTTTGGCACTGTGGTCACTGTGGTCGAGTATATGCCACGTATTCTGCACCTGATGGACAGGGAAATCGTGGCCCGCCTTTCTTCAGCGCTGCGTAAAGCAGGTGTTGCAATAGCCACTGACATGCGAGTTAAGAGCATCACTAGGAGCGAAAGTAATACGCTTACCGTTTTAGCCGAGGGCAAGCACGGCGATGCGAGCTTCGCAGCGGAAAATATCCTAGTCGCTACGGGGCGGGAAATTAATGTCGCCGGTCTTAACCTGGAGCTGGTGGGTGTAGAGTACGACCGCAAAGGCATCAAAGTTGACGATAAGTTTGCCACAACCGCGCCAGGCATTTATGCCATTGGCGATGTTATCGGAGGCCACATGCTTGCCCACGTGGCCTCCGAGGAAGGCAAAGCCTGCGTTGAAGGCATACTAGGCCAAAACGGTCACATTAACTACAACGCGGTCCCTGCCGTGGTGTTTACCTCGCCCGAGGTGGCAGCTGTCGGCCTAAGCGAAGATGAGGCCACAAGGCAGGGAATTGAGATTATCGTCAGCAAGTTTTTGCTAGGCGCAAATTCCAAGGCCGTAACCATGGGTGAAGAATTTGGACTGGTTAAAGTCGTGGCGCGTGCAGACAATAAGCAAGTGATCGGCGTCCATGTGCTAGGATCCCACGCCAGTACCGTTATCCATGAAGCCGCCCTAGCCGTAGAGCACTGTCTCACCGTTAGCGATATCGGCCGCACCATCCACGCCCATCCCACCATATCGGAGGCTTTTCTAGAGGCAGTGCTTGGGGTGGAAGGCCGGGCCATACATGCCCCGCCAAGGGTAAAGCGAACGCCCAGCGGTGTTTAGCAAAGCCTAGGCTAGCAGAAAACTCTGGTCGTGATGGGCGGGGTGTTGCATTACTTACTACGGTTTTTATATTCGCTAAAGTCGACCAATTTGCCTGATGCTCCTTCTCGGGCGGGCAGGTGCGGGGCTAAGTCGGCCATAGCATGTCCGCACAACGCCCAATGCGGAGTGTGCTCAAGGTAATCCACTACGAGTCTGACTAGTTCTGGGTCGAGTTCAGACGACCCCCCGTTGCAGACTACAGCATAGGCCGCCAGTGCCGCACTTACATCACCCTCGCGCAGGGCGAAGCGTCGCCCGACATGCATAAGTCGCTTAGCATTATCTTCGGTCAAGTCGTAATGCTCAAGCAGATAATCCTCCAGCAGGTCGCTTTCCACCGTTGGATCTATATACAGCGGATCGGCGGCGGCGTATAGATCTTCTAGGTTAAACAGCTTGTATCCCAGTTCGGCTGGCCGACGGTCAAGGACATGTGTGGAAGTATCGATTGATGCGTCGCAGAAATATTGGTCTGCGACATGGTACAAGCCGCGAAACTCCTGCATGGCAGGCAGGACCTCCCAAAATGAGGGGCGCATGTTGTATTTTTCTTCTACTCCAAAGAGCAGACTTAGATAGTCAAATGCTTGAAACATTTGGATAACCCCATAGTGGTAAATCATCCCCTGTAAAGCAACAACCCACCGTGTATTAGTGGCTACACGTTCAGCATAAGGCAGACCATCAAATTGCTGAAAACGCTCCAGCAATTCCACAGGTACGCCAAGGCACGGTTGAGCGTTGTTTTCCCCTACTACAAATACTCCTTGCCCGGTGAGGCAGTGGAGGTCGTCGGCTGCAAGGTCTATCTCACGCAGTGGTAGCGCCCCGCGGTGCGAAAGCACCAAGCGTATCAGGCTTGCCCTGCTCTCGTCAAACAAGTTAAACACCTTGTTGATGTTGCCCGGTAGTTCTGCTTCTAGCTTTGCCAGCATGTCCTGCTTGCGCAAGCCAGACGAAATCTTTAGCTCAGCTAGGTCGCGCAGTTCAATCAACTGTGCCTTTGACAGCGATTGCAGCGCCTCGTTTAGGGTACAAGGCAAATCCAAATCGTAAGACAAACCCACTCGCTCATCCCTCATTTCTACACCATGAGTATGGACTGCAGGGGCTTGTACGTCAAGCGGCGCACAAGGGAGCAAGCGGACAGCGGCAAGCGGACAGCGGCAAGCGGCAAGCGGCAAGCGGCAAGCGGCAAGCGACACCTGAACAAGGATTCTCTCTTTAAGCGTGGAAACTAGTGCTAAGCATAACGATAGGAGGGCTAAGATGCGTAAAGACAATATCGTCGACAACTTCCACGGAACACTAGTAGCAGACCCGTATCGCTACCTCGAAGACAACAGTGACCCGGACACAACCGCGTTTATTGCACGCCACGACGCACGCGCCGTTCAGTTCCTTAGCGATCTACCAGCGAGAGAGCCGCTTAGGGAAAGGCTAGCCGAACTTTGGAACCACCCGCGATACACCGTGCCGCAAAGAGTCGGGACGAGGTACTTTTTCCAAAAGAACGACGGGCTGCAAAACCAAGCCGTGCTGTATATGCAGGAAGGGCTAGAGGGCACGCCGCGCGCGATCTTAGACCCCAATGAGTTTAGCAGCGACGGCACGGTTGCACTTACCAATATGAGTGTTTCTAGGTGCGGTAGGCTACTTGCCTATGCGCGGTCAGCAAGCGGCAGCGACTGGCAGGAAATTCGCGTGCTCGCTGTAGATAGCGGGCAAGAGTATCCGGACGTTCTGCACCACGTAAAATTCACCAATATTGCTTGGCTGCCTGACGGTAGCGGATTCTTCTACAGCCGCTTCCAAGACCCCACGACCGTAAAGCCCGGGGAAGAAAGCTACCACAACAAAGTCTTCTTCCACGCGCTCGGGACAGCGCAGTTTGACGATAAGCTGATCTACGAGCGGCCCGATTTTAAAGAGCTCGGATTTTCTCCGGCAGTCAGTGAGGACGGCAAGTACTTGTTCTTAACTGTCTGGCACGGGACTGACCCCGTTAACAGGTTCTACTATCAGGAACTCGGGTCGCAGGCCGGAGTCGTCAAGCTGCTTGACACAGCCGATGCGGCATACCATATACTGGGCAACGAAGAAGGAAAATTTTACTTCTATGCAACACTGGATGCACCGCGCGGCAAGATTGTAGCGATTGACATTAACCGCCCCGCGCAAGAGCACTGGCAGACGATAGTGCCTGAGACCAACGAATCTATCGACCAAGCCTATATCATCAACGAGCAACTAGTGGTCACCTACTTAAGACACGCCCATCACGCCGTACGTCTGTTTACGCTGGATGGGGCTTCCGACGGCACCGTTGAGCTCCCCACTCTGGGCTCAGTCACTGACGTATCTGGGAAGAAGCACCACGACGCCATGTTCTTCAGCTTTACCTCGTTTTTGTTTCCTGCGACGGTGTTCCGCTACGACTTTAAGGCACGCAGCCTCGCCCCTGTGTGGGACAGCTCCATGAACTTTGACCACACGGCATATGAAGCAAAACAAGTGTTCTATCCCTCGCGAGACGGAACACAAGTGCCGCTGTTTATAGTGCATAAGCGGGGACTATCCTTAGATGGCAAAGCGCCTACTTTACTCTACGGCTACGGCGGCTTTAACATCAGTATGACCCCTAGCTTCTCGGAAGGCGTCGTCGCATGGCTGGAGCGAGGCGGCGTATGGGCTGAGGCTTGCCTGCGCGGCGGGGGCGAGTACGGTGAGGATTGGCATCGAGCGGGCATGCTCGCTAACAAGCAAAATGTCTTCGATGACTTCCATGCGGCGGCCGAGTTTCTGGTACGCGAAGGCTACACCTCGCGCGGGAAACTCGCCATTATGGGCGGCAGCAACGGCGGTTTGCTGGTAGCGGCTTGCATGACGCAAAGACCTGAGCTATACGGTGCCGTCGTATGCCGCGTACCGGTGATCGATATGCTGCGCTACCATAAGTTTACCGTCGGCCGCTACTGGGTCGGCGAGTACGGCAATGCCGATGCTGACCCCGAGCACTTTAGGTTTATGTATGCCTATTCGCCGCTACACAATCTGCGGGATGGCGTCGATTACCCGCCCACCCTGATTATGACGGCGGACACTGACGACCGAGTCGTCCCCGCACACGCCTTTAAGTTTATGGCCACCCTAGAAGAGCACTACAAGGGGGACAACCCCATCATCATGCGCGTAGAAATGAAGGCGGGCCACGGCGCAGGCAAGCCCACCAGCAAGATTATCGCGGAGAGCGCGGATATGTATGCGTTTCT
>QLUS01000064.1 GCA_018725535.1 Bacillota bacterium | reverse complement strand
ACATCCATAATCGCCGTTAATACCTTATCGAACGCTGATGCAGATTTCAACGCTATTTGTTCAGCCTGCTCAATCGTGATTTTTGGCTCAGCCAAACAGTGCGCCAGCATAAGAATTTCCATTCGGTCAGCATCAATCTGCCCGGTAAGTGGGTCAACTGCCTGCTTACGCAGTTGCTGCTGCTCGCGCTTCGTCATGCCGCGCACAACAACTGACCCACCCCAGTCTGCTACTTCTACAGTTTTTTCGCCTAAATCCTGCACAGCTAGAATTTCTTCAATTAATAATATTTTTTTTGGCATACTGTTTACCTCCTATAACTTGAGTAAGCCCTTTTAATAAGGTCTCCTCAGAATTTTTTAGAATATCCTTTTGCCAAAGCCAAAGAATTTTATAGTTATTCTGGAACAAATAAGCTTCAAATTCTTTATCTCGGTTGATTCTTTCAGGAAGATTGTGCCAGTAATCACCATTACACTCGATAACCAGCTTCTTCTCTGCAATGTAAATGTCAGCAATATATCTGCCGTTAGCAAAAGGGACTTGTGTTTTGTATGCAATTCCCAATACATCCAGAAGTCGGCAAACCGTTTTTTCGATAGAAGATGGGCCAGTTGCCATTAACTTTTGTATGCGTCGTTCGTGCTCCTCAGGTGGTAGCGCATCCCACCAACGCTTCACTCCATTAGACACCTTTTTGCGATGACTTTCCGATAAAGGGATACCTTTGCTTTTCGCGCACGAGATAGCGGACGCAACTTTTAATATCTCCCGCCTCCTTTCTTTTTTATCACTACTCAGAGATAACCATAAGTTCTTTGCAATTTCCGAATGTCTTCGACGATAATCGGGATCTCTGTGATTTTTTGCCCAAGTTTCCCGAACTTCGCTATCTGCCCATGCTTTTTTTAGACCTATCCGCGTCTTTTCTTTATGCTCATCGGATATAGGTTTCCCTTTAACAGCCGCTGCACCCGCTTCTATTAACGGTCGAAGTATTTTAACACGTTCATTATGAGATATATTTTTCCACCTATTTAACAAACCAACACTATGTTTTTGCCTCACGGTTTCCGTTTTTAGTTATTCCCGTGCTTGCTTTAGTTGCTCTGCTACTTTTTCACGCTGATAAGGGTCTTCAAATCTGCGCTTAGCGGCTTCGCTAATCTTTCTACATGTCTCTTCAGACCGCTTCATTCCTACATGCAGAGAAGACGTATACCGCCCATTACATATATTGGAGCAGAAACGGCGTTTCCCTGTGGATAGTAGTTGTCCGCAAACCTCACAAGTCTCCATTTTTTAAAAAAAGCCTCGAACAACTGAACTACTTACCTGAAACTCGGCACTAAAAGTTGCTACGTCATCCACGCCACCCTCAACATCGTAGCTAGTAAGCATACAGGTCCCGCTATATCTAGGACTACCAGCAGCACTGCCAGCCGGCCCATAAACAAACGCTACATCCCCGCGCCGCCGGATACCTAGCAGGTGTGCGTCTACCGTAGGATGGAACTTACCTTCAATGGAAATCGTCGCATCCTCTAGCCCCGGGATATAGGTTTTTGCCGTGACCCCTAACGTGGTAGTATCCCCAGTGTCTACACTAAACGGGAAACTTACCGATGTCAGAAATGTGGTAATGGCGACCGGCGTTCCCGGCGTCGCCGCTGTGCCTAATAAAAAAACGCTAGCCGACCCATGAACGAAACTCATTTTTCCTACCTCCTTTTAGTAGCGACCAAAAGCCGCAAAGAATGTAAAACTTGGACCCGTACCCGCAATCGTCCACTGCGCCCGGACATGACGATTGACTGTGCCGGCCACTACTAGCCGCTGCGCGCTGTTGCTAGACGTAACCGCGGCAAAAGTGATTAAATCCACCCACGTCACTGCATCAATGCTATGCTGGATTCTCGCCGTTAGACTCGGCGCTACACCAGAGACGGTCGTCACCTGCAAATACCCGACACCTCCTGCATGTGTCGATGTCGATACTGCACTGTCCCTGCCGATACCCGTGCCTGTCACTACCCTAGCCGTCAACGGATGCAATACTTGTACCTGCTCCAAACCTACGTTTGACTGCGCTGTAGCTGTAACCTCTACTAGACCATCCGCCGGGGTTGCAACTTCATAACTTGACTGCAGGGCCAGTAAACCATGTCCAAACACACCATCCACGTCGCCCTGCGGTAACACGCTCCAGGTAACAGGCGAACGCCCCCGCAAAGCAGCAAACATTACAGCGTCCGTTGCTCCAGCTGTACCAGAAAAAAGCCCCCCTGCATCCAGCGTCGCGTCCTCTAGTCCCGGCACATAGGTCTTTGCCATAGCACTAAATGTAGTGCTGTCATGCGGCCCTACTTCGCAAGAATGAGACACATTTTTCAAAAACGCGCTTAAATCAAAGCCATTGACATAAACCCTTGTAACGGAACCGTGCACGAAGCTCATGACTTAGTCACCTCCGCCTCAATACAGCCCTGCTCAAGCAGCCAAGCTTCCGATTTTACGGGCAAATCATCTACAATCTCGCCTGGCTCAGCTCGCCTGTCGGGAGGATAATTGATACCGACTAAAACTTTATATTTTGCCAAATAAGTCACCCCCTATGACCTAATGTTATGCACGTCGAGGAAAGCATCAAACCCGATGTACGCTTGCCCGCCATGTTGCAAAATGACAGGCACAGTCGGACTTGCGCCGCGCAGTATCGCGTACATCACCGTCCCGCCGACAGTCGGATTAGCATCAAACACATCCTTTGCACTAAACCAAAAATTAGTAGCAATGCGGGAGCTGCGCTCATCCTCTGGTGTAGCTCTTGCAGCCAGGAGCTGGACATTGATGCGGTATTTTTCTTCGCGCCGCGCGCCCATACCCAAAGTTCGCTCTGGCTCAGTAAGTGCATTGATGATGCAGGGTAAGTCGGTGACAGCTCCTGCTGGTGATCCCCAGTAGGAGCGTTTGACCGCTGATACTACCGGGGTAGTGATTGCGATTGTCTGTTGCAACGCAGTTAACCTAGCCAGAAATAGATCAAGGTTCACTTATAAAACTCCTCCTCTAGCCGCACCAGCAACTCTTCTTCTAGCCGTGGCAACTCTTTCTCCAGTGCTTCTCTTGTTGCCAGCATATAGCCCTTCCCCTGTGTTCCGCCCTGTTTGATTGCCTCCTGGATTTCAAGTATTTGCTCAAATTCTTCTATGGTCACTGTAGTAGAGCCTGTCAGCCAACGTGCAAGAGAGCATATCTCAACCAGTTCGCCAGGTGGACGCCCCTGCTCGATCGACATCGCACGCGGTTCGGCAATTCTAGTATATACCCGTGCCTGCATCGCACGTGACCGCACGCTAGACTTGATGGATCGCGCTGCTATACCTGTGCCACCAGAGATGGCAGGTATCGCTGTTTCTTTCCCAAGCGCGGCTGCTTTTTTCAGCATTTCCTTGATTGGCTCTTTTGCTAGTTTAGGATCCCCCAGTTTTCGCCTTAGTTCCTCAACGCCTTCCAACTCGAGTTTAATGGTATCAGACATATTTGACCAACTTGTACTGATCTGTCAGCTGTCGAATAATCCGTTGCGCGTCGGGGGACGCTTCGATTGCCTCACCAAGCTCTGGTATTCTGCGCGTAGCACGAGGCGTTTCCAAACGAAGTAGGGCTGTGATGTGCACAGTCGCTTGCTGCACTGCTGGTGGCACTGCCGGCCAACCAAATTGCGCCGTTACTCGGACGCGCACACCTGCGGGGAAGATGGTGCGCCCGCCCCACGGCACTAGTCGGATGCAGTTATGCGGACGTGGCTCAGGTTCTCGCAATGCATTGAGCGGCAGCAGTTCATAATCGCGGGGAAGTAGCGCGGTAGCAAATGTGCCGTTTCTAGTAGTGTCAATTGCTACCCCAGTAGGCGCCGCGGACAAATCGTCTGTCCAAAGCTCAGGCCCAGCTCCCGCAGGAATATAGACACGGTTAACCGGAGCGGCGTCTCGTGTGAAGAACCGCCCCAGTTTGGCGTCTAAATGGCGGGAAACAGCCGTCAGATCGATTAGTATCTCGGCGTCGTCAGCCGGATCAGTTTTCCCGATCGCTGCACGATAGGCGGCTGCTGTTGCATAAGCTGCACTTATGGACATTTATATCACCGCGCTTTTTTTTTTGCTTCAGACAAAACTGTAGTTTCTTCCGGGAGTTCCATGGCGGCCGCTTCGATAATAGGACTGTCTACCGCCTGCGCATAGCCGCCAGAAATAAACTCTTGCGCCGCATCATCGTCTAAATCCACTACCGCGCCAGCAAGATAAACCCCTGCAGGACTAGCGGCGGTAGTCAACATCCTGATAAGCATAATATAACCTCCTTTTTTAAGCGACAGGTGCTCGCCTAGGCGTACCGCGCACTACTACAACAGCGTAAACGCCGCCCGTAACACCTGAAGCAGCTGCATTGACGCGGATAAAGCGTTGTATCCCCCGATAACCGACCCTCTGATTTACGCCAGTCGCCAGAGTTACAAAACTCCCCTGCAAATCAGCAGCTGCTACCGCTGTCCAGGTTATATTGTCCGCAGATTCCTGCACCACTAAGGTATGCACGCCATCAGTAATAGTGCCAACTATAGCTTGCACCAGCGCACCCGCAAAGCCTTGCAAGTCTACCGTAGCCCCCGTAGCCGCGACGTTGCGGACTACAGGCGGCAAGGTTGTAGCTGTTGACAAGTTGCTAAAAAGGTCATCCATTGCCATTTTGTTTACCTCCTTAAGCTAGCCGAACTCTGACGAAGGCTTCTTCAAGTATAGGAGCCCCATCAAGCTCGCGCCGCGCGATAAACCCGACTTGATTTGTCTCGGCATACAACTCTACCAGCCGCTGGATTTGCATATCTAGTGCATCGACTATCCAGTAGTGGGAGAAATCAGCCAACATGCCGACATACTGGCCAGCCGCGAAGACACTCGGGACAAACTCGCTCATCATCACCGGGAAACCTAGCAGACGGTCGGGCTCACCTGCGCGCGTGCTCTCACGCCAGAGATACTGCCCTTGCGCATCCTTGAGCAGTGCAATGCGTTCAACCGCACTGCGATGGAGTAGCCACCGCGCGCGGGGCCAGTATTGCATCTTCAGCGCATACTTTACTCTAGTCAGACCGTCCATAGTCAAGTCGGTAGCCGTGCCCGCCACAACGTCACGCGCAATGCTGACACCCATGGGCGTCGCAGTGAACAGCCCGAGTGGCTGATTTACACCATTGCCAGTAAGATATGCCCGCTCCTCAGTGATGGCAAATCTATACGCCAGTCGGCTACGCACTAGTGCTTCAGGGTCGATTGCCGCTTGCCTGAGCAGTTTGTTGCTAATTCGCACACGTTTAGCCAGTGGCCAGGGACGGAATTCCCGCCTACCAAGTGTCATCGCAGTATCTTCCATGCCTGTAGCCAGCTCGCTGGTCCAGTCAGCATCACTGATATCACGATCTAGCGTTGGCACTCCTAGACTCTCGGCACGCTCAACGGCATATTTTGTTGCCAGCGGACGCAGGAATACCATATCATCCACGGCTTGAATCAGCTGAGTGACAAACTGCTGCGGAGCTACGAGATACCCGCCCAGGGTATCCACTCCTGCTTGGAGACGGCGAGTTTCTGCGATGTTAAGTATCGAAACGCCGCCACGCAGAAACTTGTTGAAAGCAGCGCGAGTTTCCTCTTGCTCGCTCGCGCGACTTTCATCACCGACAGGCTCCTTGCCCCCTATAATAGTCCCCTGCGAAGACGTCATCTCTCGCTCTAAGTTTTGCTGACGCTCTTCACGCTCAATCGCTTTCCGCGATTCTTCAACGTCATCCATGATTTTTTTATATTGCTGCTCTTCTTCCACAGACAGACCGCGCTTCTCGGTCTCAGCTCGCTCTAATAGGTCACGAGCAACCTTAACCAAGGTAGCTCGCTTTTGTCGCATTTCCAAAGCCTTGTCCATTACCACATCTCCTTTATATTGCTTTTTCCGCAAGCTCCAACTGCTTACGCCTTAAATCTAACTTTGCCATACTGTGGATGTCCGCCAGGGACAGCCCGGCAGTAGGCTTCGCGCTATGACCAACTGAGTGGTTGGTAAGTTCAACCGGCTCAGATGTATCCTCAATTTTTAGTCCCATAGCCAGTGCAGACCGTAAAGCTACGCTAGTATCTGGGTAGGCAGGATACGCCACAATGCTAACATCCTGCAACGCAACCTCCAATAATGTCCGCACATCCTGCCCATTCTCTTTTACCCAGCGATCTCTTATCGTCCTAAACCCAAACGACATACCAGTCAAGTCACCTCGCCGCAGGCTTTCCACAACATCCCGCCCTGCAATAGTATTCGGCGGATCAAGTTCAATGTGCAAACCTTCTATGTCTTCCTGCAGGCGCAGAGTGCCGCTTTTGGTATTGCCTAGAATCCAGCGCGAATCGTGCTCCAACAAAGCACGCACGTCTGCTTCTTGCAAGGTCTTCTTAAATGCGCCCGGTGAGATAATTTCGTAGAAACCGCCTAAATCCTGTGACAAACGGTTAAAAACTGCAGCATAACCAGTGATTTTTGGCGTGTTTCCAGTTGTTACCCTTATCTCGTCTAATGGATAATCCCTGCGTTCCAAGTTCCGCATTACGATTTCCCCCTTGTCTATTTATAATTATATCAATGTTTTGTCAAGCTGGCAAGATCGCGCACACACATCCCTCATGCAGCGGCGGGTTTCGTGGGCTCCGATTTAGCCGCATCGGCTCTTGTCCTTCCGCTTGCACATCATTCTGCGCAAAAGTGCCTTTAACATCAACTACCATACCGTCTAGTGTTTGACAATATGGGCAAGGCTTTGCGCCAACTGCCGCCCAACGGAGTAGTTTTACACCAAGTGCTACACAGGCTAGCCGCGCAAATACACCAGCAGCGTTAACAGTTTCCCAGTCCGCAATTTTACCAGGCCGTCGTTCGTCCCATTCGTCTAGCCGCTGATTTACTGCGGCATCAGGCTCCGCCACCATGGATAACGCCCGAAGCTGGCCCCTCGAATCATGTATATGGTCGCGGACATAGATATCGCTATACCCTGCTGCTTGCATCTCAGCCCAACCATCTAGGAGCTGGCTGCCAATCTCATCCTCCACATCAGAAGCGATAATGGCCGCGTAAGAAGCCACTGCAGGGTGGATATAAGCTCGTAGCCGCCGCTGCGTCTCGTCTTTTTCATACCAAGCTTCTAACTCAGTGATATCTAGACGTTTGCGTAATAGATTCCGCACTTCGCTAATCTCCCAGCGGACTAATCTTTTTGCAGCCGCGAGGAAAACAGGCAGATACTGCCTAGGACGTTTCACACGCACTGGCAGCTTTGGCTTATCACGACGCTCCACTTGTCGCTTTGCTTCATCCACGGGTGGCACGACAACAACTGCGCTTGCTGGGACCATATTAAGTGGGACCATATAGATTTTGCCTTGCCCATCTGGCAGCGGATTCTGATTTTCTAATCCTCGGATATCGTCCGCGCTCATCCAGCCCCACTGCCGCGCTGTAGCATAAGCTCTATACCGGCTATCAATATCGCCGCGCAAGAGGCCATCGACGAGGAATTCGGCAAAGTAAGTTTCGCGCTCTGCAACTGAAAACAAGTCACGCTTAAAGGCTTGTTCCCATCTAACAAGCCAAGGCCTGACTGTATGTACAACAAAACTTATCGCTGTGTGCTCCACGTTGCTGAATGTAGCTCTAGAGTAATCCTGTAACAAATATGGCGGCACTCTAAAAATTCGCGCTATCTCGGTTGTCTGAAACTCACGGCAGGCGAGAAATTGTGCGTCTTCGGGGGGAATGCCGACTTGTGACCATTTCAAACCTTCTTGCAAAATCGCGACTCGGTGTGCCCCAGAAAGACCGGAATGGAGATCCTCCCACGATCTGCGCAGTCCTTTTACCGCTTCTTCACTTAATTTGCCAGGATATTCCAAGACACCACTAGGCGTGCTGCCCTGCCCAAAAAAACGTGCGCCATATTCCTCTGTCGCTAAAGCTAAGCCGATGGCCTCCCGCGCCATGCGAATCGGGCTATAGCCAATAATTCCATCCCCGGATAATCCCCGAATATGCATAACGTTCTGCTGCCGCAGTATAACCGACTGCCCATCAGGCAAGCTATACTCATACCGCAGTCCTTGCGTATCGCGGGTGACACGCATCCTATCGGGACGTAGTAGCCACAACGCTTGTACTCTGCCCGCATTATCTCGCTCTATCTCAGCATAGGCATTTCCCCAAAGGGCAAGGTATCCCATGGTCGTCTCGCGGAACTCAAAGCTAGTCATCTCTGGATTTGGCTGGTCGTGCAAAAGAGGGTAGAGATAGTGATCCTGTGCCCGCTCCTTACCGCCACCAACTACTCGGCGATAGACCGGCAGGGGGAGGCTGGCGACCGTCTCAGCTAAAATACGCACACAAGCAAAAACCGCCGTTGAAGTTAAAGCCGTAGCCTCACTTACAGCGACACCTGTAGCACTCTTGCCGCCACCAGAGAACCACTCCGTTAGCCACCTATCTGGACTGGCGAGAGTGGAACGTATCTCGATGTATCTATT
>QLUS01000063.1 GCA_018725535.1 Bacillota bacterium | reverse complement strand
CTGCTTCGTTCACAATCAGTGCAAAACGTAGCGTGACTATTGTCAATATTATTAGTATGGAATTTTCCTGTCATGCAGCGGATAATTCGTGTACCATAGTACAGGAGCGACACAGATTTTGTCGAAGCGATAAAGACGGCACAGGAGGGATGCAAACTGAACTTACCCTCACGGCATAAAGAGAAGCTACGAAACGGGCTGACTCTGCTTAAAGCCGACTTTTCCGGCTGCACAAGTGACACTCTGGCTACGAATATTAGGCTAAACAACTACCACGGCATCATGTCCACGCTGGCGCAAAACCTCGTTGGGCCGTTTATTGGCATCTTTGCTGTGCGCCTAGGAGCCAGCAACTACCAGATTGGTCTCCTCTCCTCTGCACCGGCACTGGTGGGGCTCCTAGCCATGATTCCAGGTGCTAAGTACGTCGACAGCCGCACCAACAAAAAGGGCATCACCGCTGCCTTTATGTGGGCACATCGCCTGTTCTTCTTTTTGCTCGCCCTTATCCCTTTGTTTGCGGAGGACAGCCGTGCCACCCTCTTAGTTATACTCATTGCGTTAATGAACTTTCCCGGGGCTATAAGTAACGTGGGGTGGCAGGGATTTATCGCTAACGTCGTGCCCAGCGAGAGGCGTGCGGCCGCGTTTGCCGACCGCAATCGGCTGATGAACATCGTCGGGACGCTCGCCGTGCTCACTGCGGGACGTGTGCTAGACATAATGCCTTATCCACTCGGATACAGCGTCATGTTTGCGCTAGCCTTTGTGCTGGCCATAGGGGAAATCCAAGTGTTCTCTCGCATCACCGAGCTGCCCCAAAACGGCGCGGCACAACAGACGCAGGATGTGCCGTGGCGACGTTTCCTCCTAAATCTGCCGCGCTCAATTGCGGCCGACGTTAAGGGACTGGCTCACCAAAAACGTTTCCTGCGCTTCACCGCAACCTCGCTGTTTTTCCACTTCGCGTGGCAAGCTGCTTGGCCGCTGTTCACCCTGTACCAGACCAGAGAGCTAGGCGCAAACAACCTCTGGATCAGTATTTTGACTTTAAGCAACACCGGCGGGTCGCTTTTAGGTTATGGTTTCTGGGTGCGCTATTCACAGCGGCACGGTTCACTGAAAACCCTCTTTACATCCACGCTAGGCATTTTTATTGTGCCGCTTGTTTATGCTTACTCGCGCAGTCTCGCCACTATTGCCTTCTTTAACATTCTCACCGGCGTGATCTTCTCCGGGGTGATGCTGTCGCTCTTTAACACCCTCCTCGACATGACGCCGGAAGAAAGTAGAACGACATACATCGGTTACTACAACACCGCCATCAGCGCCAGCGCTATAGCTGCTCCGCTAGCTGGCGTAGCTATGCTTAACTTGTTTGGCTACAAGGTCGCCTTCTTAGTAGCTGCCGGCCTGCGCCTCTTGGGGAGCCTTGCCTTTGGTCTGGTGCATTGGCTCGAGAGAGCTGAGCAGAGAAAGACCGGGACAGAAACTTAGGCGGGGTGGGTTGTGGGTGTAGGCAAGCTAAGCAAGAACGTGGCCCCGTGACCATGAGCCGTTTCTACGCGAATGCTACCCCCGTGTGCTTGCACCACCTCGTAGGCAATCGCCAAGCCAAGCCCGCTGCCTCCGGTAGCGCGTGTCCGCGACTCGTCGACGCGGTAGAAGCGCTCGAAAATCCTCCCCTTGGCCTCCGACGGAATCCCGGGGCCGTCATCAACAACGCTGAGCAAGAGCCCCTCGGGCGTAGAACTCAGGGCAATATGTACGGCGCTGTCGGCAAACTTAATGGCGTTGTCGACAATGTTAAATATGGCGCGATGCAATGCCGCTGCGTCACCCACATAGGGAAGACCCTTGGGGACGTTAGTCGTTACACTGACTCGCTTTGTCTTGGCTAGCGCCGCTAAGCTCGCTACCACCCGCCGTGTCAAGTTGGCGATGTCGCAGGGTTCCCGGACGAGCGCCATGCGGCTGTCAAGGCGGGCTAGCTGGAGCAGGTCGGCAACGAGAGTGCTCAGCCTGTCAATTTCTCGCGTTAGGTCAAGCAGGAGTTCTTGGCGGATATCGGCATTAATCCGTGGGTCGGCCACGAGCGGGTCGACTAAGGCTTTCATGGCTGCTAGGGGTGCCCGCATTTCGTGGGAAGCATCGGAAATAAAGCGCATGCGCGCTTGCTCTAGAGCCCGTACTCTGCTGCTCATCTGGTTAAAAGCAGCACCGAGCTCATATACTTCTTGGTCGCCGCTGGGGTATACCTTCGCGGTTTCCTCGCCGTCAGACATCCTTCCCGCCACTTGGGTCAGAGCTAGGAGCGGCGCGGTGATGCTTGACGCTAACCCGAGCCCCATGCTGGCGGCAATAAAGGCTACAGCAGCGCTCCCTACTACCAGCCGCCGCTCCAGCAGGTCGAGTGAAGCATAAACGTCATCGAGGCTACTGGCAATAAATACGACCCCTATTTGCGCACGCCCCGCAAACTCTGTGGGAACACCTTCACTTTGATGGTCACGGTAAATTGGGGCCAACACGTAGAGAGTGGCCTGCCCTGCGGGCGAGCGTCGCTCCATGACTTCTGTCTTGCCTTGTAGGCTCCTCGGCAGTGCCGGGTGCGCATGCGCGTGCCCGGTGAGCTCATCAAACGCATCCGCGAGCACTAACCCCGAAGTGTCAAGGATGATGACGCGCGCGCGCAGCTGCTCGGCAAAGGTGCGCGTCATACGTCCTAAGTCGAGTCCTGGATCAAGCATGGCTTCCCGCGCGCTATTAGCGATAATACTGCTCTGTATCAAAAGAGCGGCGCGCCGCTCGCTAAGAAAGTGCTCGCGCAAAAACTGACTCATGATTAAGCCTGACCCGCCTACAGCCATAGCAATGACCAACAGATACGTGAGGGGCAGACGTAACCTCAGACTAATTCGCATGGTCGTTGTCTTGAAGGTAATACCCAGCCCCCCACCGCGTCAGCACATACTTGGGACAGGCTGGGTCTTCTTCTATTTTCCCGCGCAAGCGCCGGATGTGTACGTCGACATTGCGCAGGTCGCCAAGGTGGCTGTACCCCCACACGAGCTGCAACAGGTTCTCGCGCGAGTACGTTCTCCCGCGGTTAGCAGCTAGCGTAAGCAAAATGTCGTATTCTTTGTTGGTTAAGTCCACGGGCCTTCCCTTGAGGGACACCTTGCGCTTAACAGTATCTATAGTTAAAGCACCCACGCTGATGCGGAGGTTTTCGCCCAAGTTCCCTCCCCAATCGGCCCGGCGCAGCAATGCGCGCACCCGAGCAACAAGCTCACGCGTGTTAAAGGGCTTAGTGAGGTAATCGTCGGCACCCTTTTCCAAGCCAAGAATTTTGTCGACGTCGTCACTGCGCGCCGTCAGCATCATAATCGGGACGGTGGCCTTTTGCCTGATGGCCTCACACACCGCAAACCCATCTAGACCGGGGAGCATTACGTCAAGAATGACGAGATCCGGGGCAAGGCGATGGAAGGCCAGTAGCGCCTCGTTGCCGTCGTAGGCGGTGTGCACTTCGTACCCCTCGTGCTCTAAGCTGAGCGTGATTCCCCTGACAAAGCTGACTTCGTCGTCGACTAACAACAGCTTATACATGGCCAACCCCTCCGTGAGTTAATTATACAGTGTCGCTGGCACTCCATCAACCAAGTACGCACGCCGAGAGTGGTGCGTTGCACGGTCGGACGGATAAGCCGGGCGATGCGGGGCATCGCCTATTTTTGTTGCATTGGCAGGATTGTTAAACACTACGCCGTATTCCTCTGTTAACGCACAAGAAAGTTTGGTGAGTCGCGTGGATCTACGAACCCTAGAGCAGGAGAAGCAGTGGGTGGAAAGGGCGCAACGCGACCCCGAAGCTTTTGGGCTGCTTTACGAGCAAAACTACGACGCCATTTTTAACTATGTGCTCCGCCGTATGGGGCACGTTGAGACAACCCAAGACATAGTGAGCGAAACATTCTTTATCGCGCTTAGGAACTTGGGGAAATTCAAGTGGCAGGGCGTGCCTTTCTCGGCTTGGCTCTATCGCATTGCCATTAACGAAATGGCGGGCCATTTCCGCTGTGCGCGTGGGCGCACAGTGTCGCTGGAAACTATGCAAGAGGAAGGATTTGAGCCCCCTAGCGACAGCGATGTGGAACGCGAGGCGCTAGCTTGGCAAGAGGAGATAGACCGGCACCTAGAGTACCATGCGGTAAAGCAGGCGGTAGACGCCTTGCCGGAGCACTACCAAGAGGTTGTTTCTTTACGGTTTTATGCCGGCAAACAGATACCAAGTATTGCCGTAGTGCTAGGTAAACCGCAGGGCACGGTTAAATCCCTGCTGCATCGAGGGCTGGAGAAACTAAGACATGCGCTGAGACAAGCCAAGCGCAGTGCAACCTTTGGCGAAACGCCGACTTATGTAGAGAGAGGGAGGGGATCACATGGAGAGTAGAGAGCGCGACGACAAGGCGTTTCTGACGGCGCTAGAAGCCGTACCGCTGCCGCATGTTGATGCCCCGCTCTTTAAGGCGCAGCTTAAAGCTAGGCTGCTCGCGGAAGTGACACGACCTGCGCGATCTGCGCGACCTGCTCCAGCTGTGAGGTCCGCTTGGTGGCGTTATGCGCTGGTAGCTGCCGCGCTGCTTGTAGTGCTTGCATGGCAGATGATGCCTGCGCCTCTGCCTGCTTTTGCCTATCTTGAAATAGAAGTTAATCCTGCCATGCGCCTGACGCTAAACATCCGCGGGGAGGTAATCGGCATCGAGCCGCTAGATGAGACGGCTAGACTTCCCCTAAGCGAGATCGTATTCCGCAGGCGACCCACTGCCCAGGTAGTGGCACAAATACTGGAGAGGCTGCATGGAGCGGCACTGCTCGATGCTACAAGCCAGGTGTGGTTGGTTGTTTCGCCAATGGGCGAGGCTCGCCCCGAGGAAATTGAAAACCTATTGCGGGCGGCACAAACAGCCGTCAACACTCACACACGGCGTCTGCTCGCTCAGTCGACCGCCACGCATGGACTAGTGGTCGACCGAGAGCGCTATGAGGTAGCAAGGAATGCCTCCCTTAGACCGTCGCAGTACACCCGCGTTGCTCGGGCAGGGGTGTCGGCGAGTGGGATGCAGGGGATAGTTACAGCTGGGATGAGGCTACAGGCAGCAGGGAAAATGACCGGCAATCGCCTGCGCGAGTTTACGGAACTGATTGCGGAGTTGCTTGAGCTTGGCATGCCGGAAAGCGAAGCTGTAGAGCTTATCGAGGGCATGCTGGCTAAAGGCCTAGGCATAGAGAACATTGCTAGGCGCCTTGAGAAAGCAGCGGATCGGATAGAAGAAGGGCAAACGCTAAAAGAGGCCGTGCGGGAACTGCGGGACAGCACGGGCCGCAGAAAGGACCAAGACGAAGAGGACGACCGCGATAAGGACAAGGCGAACGAGCGGCGACCGGACCAAGAGCCGGGGCGGGAGCGCGAGCGTGATGACGAGCGCGAGCGTGGTGATGATGGACGGGGACGTGATGATGAACGCGACCACGATGAACCTGAGTCCGATGACGAGACGGACGACGGGGGAAATTAATTTTTGCGCGGCTGCAACCTCTGTGAGATGCGCCCCTTATGAAAGTAAGAGACACGCGTCTCAATACTTTTAAGAGGTGAAAGCCATGTCTAGAGGGAAACTGAAACTCCTTGTTCCCATACTTGTAGTCGCGTTGGTTGCCACTGGTTTTCTTTGGGGCTCTAGCGTACTTCCTGCTTTCGCACATATTACCTTGGAAGTTAACCCAAATCTCACGCTGACAGTTGACGCCAGGAACCGCGTACTGGCTGTCGAGCTGGGAGAGGGCAAGGCCCAGGAGCTTTTCGCCGGCAAGGATTTCCGCAATATGCCGTTAGAAGCGGCGCTCCGGGTAATCGCCGCCAAGATCGAGGCCGCCGGTCTCCTTACCCCCGAGCGGCGCGTACTGCTCACGGCCCATCCAGCGCTTGGCACTAGCCCCGAGCAGCTGAGTCCGCTTTTGGAAAAGGCGCAGGCCGTGATGAACGTACACATTAAGGAAACAGCCGCGGCAGTGTCGGTGGAAACAGTCATTGTATCAGCGCCACTCAGCCAGGCGGGCAGGAAGCTAGGAGTGTTGCCATCAGTCTACGCCGAGCTAATTGCGGGGGGGATCTCCAGCGAGACACTTGTGACCTTGTTTGGGCACCTTACCGCCGAAGGTATTACCGCCAAGCCGTTTAAGCAGGAAATCCGCGATATCGCCGAAAGCCTGCTCGACATGCGCGAGGAAGGGATAAGTGAGGCAGTAGCCCTGCAGGTACTGCAAAAGGCCATCCAGGCAGACCCGAGCTTGCGCGAAGTCACCACCATCGCCTATGACTTCCTTGATTTAATTGAGAGTGGGTTTACGGCGGAGTCTGCTTTATCCGCTATCACCATGGCGATTGCCGCTGACCCCACACTGCGCGAACATAGCACCATGACTGCCGTACTTACGGACCTAAAGGAAAAGGGCCTATCCGACGCTGACGCCTTAACTCGGCTACAGCAGGCCATTGCCAGCGACCCCACGCTACGGAGCCTAGACGACCTAGTTGAAAAAGGGCCTCCTGGTACGCGTGGGCGGGCTTTAGGCAGGGACAAGGACAAAGAGCGGTCCGACGAGGACAGAGATGACGACGATATGGACAATGACGAAGACGATGATCAAGACGACGACCGCGACGACGACAAAGATGAGGACGACGATGATGACGACGATGACGATGACGATGACAAAGGGCGTCGCCGAGACAAAGGCGACAAAGATGAGGACAAAGACGACGACAAAAATACGCCTGGTAAAGGTAAATCACGCGGGCGTTAACGGCAGCCGTTAGGTCAATACTTGGGGGCCCTTTAGTGAAGAGGGCCCCCTTTAAATTCATTGCAGAACAGAAATACTATTGACAACTTCACATTGCCTTGTTAAAATTAAAGCCGACATTAGTAATATGAAGGGGTTGGTGCGCATACATGAGCATGCTAGAAATCCATCGCCTCAGGAAGACTTTTGCCTCCAAAAAGCAGAAGGTCGTGGCAGTAGACGACGTGTCTTTCACAGTGCAACCCGGGGAAATGGTGGGGCTGCTCGGACCTAACGGTGCCGGCAAAACTACCATCATTAAATCGGTCCTTGGCATCATCCAGCCTGACAGCGGCACGCTTAGCGTCAAGGGGTTTGACCCGTCGCGGCAACTTAAACAGCTCCTCTCTCATACGGCAGCAGTGCTGGAGGGCAGCCGCAACATTTACTGGCGCTTAAGCGTATGGGAAAACATCTGCTTCTTTGCCGGTATTCACGGCATTTCTGTCGCCGCCGGCAAAAGCTACTTCGAACACCTCTTAGCCACCTTTAACCTTAAGGAAAAACGCGACAGCGAGGTGCGCCTCCTGTCGCAAGGCATGAAACAAAAGGTTGCTATCTGCTGCGCGTTAGCTAAACAAACCTCGCTCGTGTTTCTCGATGAGCCCACCCTTGGCCTCGATGTCGAGACCTCTTACGAATTGCGTGACGCGCTCAAGGACCTCGTGCAGAACGAGCATCGCACCGTTGTTGTGAGCAGTCACGCTATGGACGTAATCCAAGATATCTGCCAGCGCGCAATCATTGTGTCAAACGGCCGCGTCATAGCGGACGAGAAAATTAGCGACCTCCTTGCACTTTTTGAGAGCCGTACCTTTAAGCTGGTCGTGGACGGTGCCCATCACCCCGAACTACTCTCCGAGCTTAACCAGATGGTCCTCCCGGTGTCTTCAAGTACTAACGACAGGCAGCTCATCCTAAAGGTCAATTTGCCCACTGCCCGCGACTTATACGCTTTGATCGACCTCCTGCGCGAGCACGGTGCCGAGCTTGAGACCATCACCCAAGCGGCACCCGACCTAGAAAAAGTCTTTGTCAATCTGGTGCGGAAGGAGAGAGAGCGGTGCAACGGTACTTTGTAGCCATGCGCGCGATGATTGCGCGCAATCTCATTAACATGCGGCGCTATATCTTTAACACCATCTCCGAACTAGTCACGATATACATAGTCTTTATGCTCCTATTTTTGGGGGTACGCGGCATAGGAGGCGCGGCCCTAGCCAGCGGCACAACCCTAGAAGGCTTGATTGTAAGCTACCTCTTGTGGGTACTGTCCATAGGCGCTTACAGCGACCTCGCTTGGGACCTAAATCAAGAAGCGCAGGTAGGCACCCTAGAGCAGCTGTATATCTCCCCTATCGGCTTTAACTGGCTGAACGCGTTTAACCTAATCTCGGGTTTAGGCCTAAGCTTTGTCTTTTCGGGCGTACTGCTTATGGTGATGATGCTTACCACGGGCAAGTACTTGAGCGTGGACCTCATCAGCGTACTGCCGCTGATGATTGCCTCCCTGCTTGGCGTCTACGGCATCGGTTTTGCCATGGGCGGGCTGGCCCTCGTCTTTAAGCGCATTCAAGCCTTCTTTCAGATCTTCCAGTTTGTCTTTGTGGCCTTTCTTGCCTTGCCGCTGGACCGTTTCCCCTGGGCGCAGTTTCTGCCGCTGACCATGGGTGGGCATCTGCTCCGCGAAGTGATGATTCACGGCACCCGCCTGTGGGAACTGCCC
>QLUS01000062.1 GCA_018725535.1 Bacillota bacterium | reverse complement strand
CGATTAACCTCCACCCCCAGACGTTTAGGCCCGGTTTGGCCGTTTGCTGCTTCCCTTTGGCAGCCTGGCTTCTAGAGGGGGTCAGTTTGCGTTTTTCCCCCTTCTCCATAACTGAGCGCTCCTTTCGTTACGACAATTTGCCCACCCTTGATTACTGTATGTACTAAGTTAACCCCCAAGTGGTAAGGAATAAACTCCAGAGAAGGGGCCGCTAACACGAGCACATCAGCCTGTTTGCCTGCCTCGAGACTCCCGATGGTCGCCCCACGCCGCAAGGCGTGGGCGGCGTTTATGGTGGAGGCCGCGAATGCTTGGCGTGGCGTTAAGCCGTAGTGGATACAGGCAAAGGTCTGCAACAACTGCATATTCACCAGCGGCGACGTGCCGGGGTTAAAATCTGTGGCGACAGCAACCGGCACACCTAGCTCTAACATATCCTTAACGGGGGCTTTCTTCTCGCTCCGCAACAAGAAGGCTGTCGCGGGGAGGAGCACTGCCACTGTGCCGGATTTGGCCATAAGCTCTAGATGGGCACGCGAGGCATGGATGAGGTGCTCAGCCGAAACGGCTCCGAGTTCTGCGGCTAGCTTTGCCCCACCGAGGGGAGTAATCTCATCTGCATGGAGGCGCAGGCCGAGTTTGTACCCATGCCCTGCGCTTAGTATGGCCCGGCTTTCGTCGAGGGTAAAGGCCTTGTCTTCGCAGAATACATCACAAAACTCGGCTAAGCCTTCCTCCGCCACGCGCGGCAGCATCTCCTCGATTACCAGCCGCACATAGCCTGCCCTGTTCCCGCTGTACTCAGGTGGCAAAGCATGCGCTCCCATAAACGTCGGCACCACGTCAAGCGGGTGGCGGCACCTAGCTTCCTTCAGAACGCGTAGCTGCTTCAGTTCATCAGCTGTGGTAAGACCATAGCCGCTCTTGGCTTCTACGGTAGTAGTGCCACAGAGGAGCATAGCGTCAAGCGCGGCTAGGGTGTTATCTAGGAGTTCGGCTTCGGTGGCCGCCCGTGTACGACGCACAGTATTAAGGATGCCGCCTCCCGCAGCGAGGATTTCCAAGTAGGGCACCCCCGCGAGGCGCATAGCGAACTCATTCTCCCGCCACCCCGCGAAACTAAGGTGGGTGTGACAGTCCACGTAGCCCGGCATAACTAAACGGCCGCGCGCGTCAATCTCGCGCGTGTCAGACCCAGAGAGGGATCTAGCCTCGGCGAAACTCCCCGTCACCAAAAGAATGCGCCCGTCGGAGATTAACACGTAGCCCGGCGAGAGCTCCTCCACTTCGCCCAGCCGCGAACCCAGCTGCGGGCCTTGGCTAAATCCACGTGTAGTCACGACCCGCCCGTTGGCGATTAGGAGATCAGCCTTCATGGCGTGCGGAGAGCTTTAGCTCGAGCACTTGCGCAGGGCTAAAGTCTTTAAGCTCAAGGTAATGGGTGGCTGTGTCAATCAGCGCCTGTGCTGGCAACAAACCAATGACCTCACTGTTGGCTACCTGCACGTTGTGCTTTGCGGCCTCTAGCTTGATGGCTTCAAACACTGTATGTAGCCCGGTTACGTTAAAGTCCACCATATTCATGGATATTTGCGCTTGGTTAGTGGCTTCTAACATCATGCCTAGCCCCTTGACGGCAGGCAGCCCGCCGCTTGATTCACGCACGGCTTTGGCAATGGCCTTGGCAATCTTGACGTCAGACGAGTCGAGGTTAACATTAAAGGCGATCAGGGGTGGCCGTGCGCCTACGGCTGTGGCTCCGGCGGTGCTGTGCATTCGACTTGGGCCGAAGTCCGGCGTGCGCGTGGGGTTGGTCTCAATTTCGGCCTTGATCCCCTCGTATTCCCCCCGCCGAATATCGGCTAGGTTGCGACGCGCCGGAGTGCGCGCTGAGCGCTCATACAAATAGACCGGGATGGCGAGTTCACGCCCGATTCTCTCGCCTACTTTAAGGGCGATTGCTTGGCAGTCCTCTATGGTAGCCCCAACGAGTGGCACAAACGGCACTACATCAGTAGCCCCCATGCGGGGATGCTCGCCGCGATGCGTCTCCATATCGATTAGCTTTGCGGCCTGGGCGGCACCGCGGAAGGCGGCCTCCGCTACGGTTTCTGGATGCCCCACAAAGGTCACAACCACGCGGTTGTGATCGCGGTCGGGCTTTACGTCTAGCAACGCAATCCCCTCTACCTCTACTATAGCCTGCACAATTTGGTCAATGACCGCTTGGCGACGCCCTTCACTGAAGTTAGGCACACACTGAATGATTTTCACTGTCTCACCTCTAATAGTTTTTTACAGCCTGACCAGCTCGCCTGTAAATCGCTCTACTTCCGCCTGAAGGTCTCCGGACTGCAGTAACGCATAAGCGGCGTTTAGGTCGAGGTGCATAATGCGGTCCTCCGCTAGCTTTGGCACAACTTTCCGCAAGCAATCATGGGCTAGACTGCTTGCCGGCGACAACTTACCGCCTGACTGCAGGTCGATGGCTTGACAGGCAGCTAAAAGCTCAATGCCCAACACACGCATAGTGTTCTCCGCAATTTGCCGTACCTTGCGACAAGCCACCCCACCCATGCTCACATGGTCCTCCTGATTAGCGCTCGAGGGGATGGAATCCACGCTCGCCGGGTAACTCAGGACTTTGTTTTCGGACACTAGGGCCGCAGCAGTGTACTGCGTAATCATCAGTCCGGAGTTAAGACCGCCGTGCCGCGTCAGGAAAGCGGGCAGCCCTGAAAGCTGTGGGTTGACTAAGCGTTCTAGCCTGCGCTCCGCAATGCTTCCAAGTTCGGCCACAGCCAACGCTAGGTAGTCTGCGGCCAACGCCAAAAACTCGCCGTGGAAATTGCCGCCGGAGACAACTTCCCCGTCTGCCGGGAAAACCAAAGGGTTATCGGTGGCAGAATTGCATTCGATATGGAGCGTTGCCGCCACGTGCTCAAGCGCGTGCCAACACGCCCCATGTACCTGAGGAATGCACCTGAGGGCGTAGGCATCCTGTACGCGTATCTCCCCAGGCTGAGTCACCAGCGTGCTTCCCTCCAGCAGAATACGCATGACTTCAGCCGCTTTCGCTTGTGCGGGGTGAGGGCGCACAGCTGAGAGCCGCGCGTCAAAGGCGGCGGTAATCCCGCGCAAAGCTTGGTGGCTCAGGCTCGCCGTAATAAAGCTAGCTTTAAGCGCGGATAGGGCGTCTACGACAGCTAGGCTGAGATTGGCCGCCATGGCCTGCGTGCCGTTGATCAGCGCAAGCCCTTCTTTGGCGGTTAAGGAGATAGGCATTAGTTTGCGGCGTGCGAGGGCTTCCCTGCCCGGCATTACTTCGCCGTCCACTTCCGCTTCGCCTTCACCAAGCATCACCAGTACAACGTGCGCTAGCGGCGCGAGGTCACCACTCGCCCCTAAGGAGCCTTGTGCGGGCACTATGGGGTGAACGCCCGCGTTAAGCATGCCCAGCAAACACTCCACCGTGCTGACCCGTATGCCGGAAAACCCCTTGGCTAGGGCGTTAGCCCTAAGCAGCATCAGGGCACGCACCGTTTCTGTCGGCAGTGGGTGGCCTACGCCGCACGCGTGACTGACAATCAAGTTGCGCTGCAAGGCTGCGGTTTGCTCGCGGCTGATGGACACCTCCGCAAACTTGCCAAACCCGGTTGTAATGCCATAGACCGGGCGGCCCTCGCTTACCAAGGCCTCCACAAGCTGCCGCGCTGCGTCAATGCGCTCTGGCGTCGCGGGGCCAAGAGATACATGTGCTCGGTCACGGCTGACGGCCCTAATCTCGCCTAGCGTCAGGGAATTACCGGAAATAGTTACATTCATACCTACACCCCAGTCTAGCGAGTCGTACTACTGTGCTCGTGCGCCAGTAGAAGTTACCCCGACCATTACACGAAGTTGCGTGTTCATGTCATTAGCATGTTCTTTTTCCCCCTGCAAGACTCCTGCAAGATAAAAGCACATCGGCGGCTTGAAGGCAACCGATGTGCTTGACGTTGGCAACTGCAGGACTTAATCTGCTAGGCCTTAACCAGCGGGGGCAAACTGCCGGTGGCGAGCAGGGCCTCGAATTCTTCGCCTTTTAGCGTCTCTCTCTCTAACAGAGCAGTGACTATTAGGTCTAATTTCTCGCGGTTGTTCTTAAGAATCTCTTCCGCCCGGTGATAGCAGCGGTCAACTATGCGCCGCACTTCGCGGTCGATGCTGTGCGCGACTGTTTCGCTGAAGTTGCGGTGGCGGGAGATATCGCGCCCGAGGAACACTTGTTCCTCTTTTTCGCCATAAGTGACTGGGCCTAGTTCTTCGCTCATGCCGTACTCCATAATCATCCGCCGCACTAGGCACGTAGACTTATCGAGGTCATCTTGCGCCCCGGTAGATATTTCGTTAAACACCAGTTGCTCGGCCACACGACCGGCCAAAGCATAGGTGACGTTGTCCAGTATCTCTGTCTTGGTCATGATGAACCGATCTTCCGTCGGCAGCGAAATAACGTATCCACCCGCCATACCGCGCGGGATGATACTCACGAGGTGCACTGGGTCAGAGCCTGGCGTGAGGTAGCGACTTAAGGCATGCCCAGCCTCATGATAGGCAAATACCTTCTTCTCGCGCTCAGAAATGATGCGCGACCTTTTCTTAGGTCCCGCAATCACACGGTGAATAGCTTCTTCTAGGTCGGACATAGCGATGGTGCGCCTGTCCTGACGGGCTGCCAATAGCGCGCCTTCGTTAACGAGATTCTCGATGTCGGCAGCAGTGAATCCGGGGGTTAACCCGGCCAGAACCTCTAGCCTCACTTCGGACGCAAGCGGTTTGCTGCGTGTATGCACCTTGAAGATGGACTCACGTTCCCTGACGTCAGGGCGTCCCACGGTCACTTGACGGTCGAAACGACCAGGGCGCAGCAACGCCGGATCCAAGATGTCGGGGCGATTAGTAGCCGCCATAATTATGATTCCCTCGTTGCCCTCAAACCCGTCCATTTCTACGAGCAGTTGATTGAGTGTCTGCTCGCGTTCGTCATGCCCCCCGCCTAAGCCGGCCCCGCGCTGTCGCCCCACAGCATCTATTTCGTCGATAAACACGATGGAAGGAGCGCTCTTCTTAGCTTGCTCAAACGTATCGCGAACGCGGGAAGCACCCACGCCCACAAACATCTCCACAAATTCCGACCCGGAGATGCTAGAGAATGGCACGCCAGCCTCGCCTGCTACGGCTCTGGCCAGCCATGTTTTGCCGGTGCCTGGGGGACCATATAACAATACGCCTTTTGGTATACGTGCGCCGATTTCGCTGAACTTCTTAGGGTTCTTAAGGAACTGAACAATTTCGTCGAGCTCCTCTTTTACTTCCTCATATCCCGCCACATCTGCGAAAGTGATGCGCTTGCGGGCATCACTGTGCGGCTTGGCCCGTGACTTCCCAAAGCTCATTACCTTATTGCCGCCGGACTGAGACTGCTGCATAAAGAAGTACCAGATAGCCGCAAAGGCAGCAAACATCAGGCCATAGGAAAGCAGGGTCGTCCACCACGGCGGCGCCGCTGGCGGCCGAAAACTATACTGCGTCTTAGTGCGCAAGAGCGGAATAAGCTCCGCGTCATCCGGCGGTACGATGGTACGGTAACGAGTGCCGTCCGCTAGCTCACCGGTGACGCTGCTACCCACCTGATTAGCCGTGTGCACCTGCCCCGTTTCCACAAGGGCAAAAAATTCGCCATAGGCAAGCTCCTGCGGCGCGGCGGTGCGCGCAGCGAAGTATTGAATTAGTGATAACCCAATGAGTATCACTAAAAGGTACATGCTGGCTGTTCTTAGATTGCGATTCAAGTGAAAGATCCTCCTCCCTGGAACTCAGCATATCTTACCACAGTGAACTAGATTGTGTAAAACTGTGCCGCCCTAGCCCTAGTCCTACCTTACCCCTCTTGATGAATGCAGATGTCGGGCAGGTGGCGATAACGCTGATCCCAGTCTAGTCCATATCCTACGACAAACAAGTCGTCTATAGTAAAGCCTACGTAGTCAGGCCGTATATTTACACGCCGACAGCTAGGCTTGTCTAGCAAAGTACAGGTTCTTAAGCTCAGCGGATGGCGGGACTTAAGATTCTCAAGCAGATAGGTAAGCGTGAGCCCTGTATCCACAATGTCTTCTATGATGAGCACATGCCGCCCCTCAACTGATTCGTCGAGGTCCTTCAGGAACCTAACCACGCCGGAACTAGACGTAGACGACCCATAGCTCGAAACGGCGATAAAATCCAGCACGACATCCGCACGGATATGGCGACAGAGATCGGCTGCAAACAGGGCCGCCCCCCGTAGCACTACTACGAGTAGGACTTCTTGCCCCCCGTAGTCGCGGCTTATTATTTCCCCCATCTCCTGTACCTTATCGGCAATGTCCTGCCGCGGAATGAGCACGCGTAAGTCTAGCTGCTGCAATTATTCTTCCCCCCATGCAGGCACGTTAACTTAAAAACGCTCTCTAGTCTAGTCTTTGGCACGCGAAACTTCTCTGCCACACGCAGTCCCGGTACCCATACGATTGTGTCTTCGGCTATCACCACCGGAAGCTTATTGCGCCAAGGCAACGGAATCTCTGCCTCGCTCATCGCCTGCTTGAGTTTCTTATGTCCTGACGCTCCTAAAGGCAAATACGTGTCGCCGGGGCGACGGTTTCGCACCTTGAGCCAAAGTTTTATGCCAGCAACATAGGCAACAGCAGCAGAGGACGGCGGATAGTCTGCGGGTGCATGCGTGACCGGTTCCGCAGAGATTACACTTCCATCCGGCAGAGTTACCGCACCGGGCACGGGCAGCTCCAGCTCATAGGGCTCGCCGGACTCAGGTCGCTCGCGACAGAACACGAGGTGATGGCGTGTGCGCAGAGCGGTAATTCCACCCCGGAGGTGGATTCTGCGCCCTGCTTGTTGGTTAAGCAACCGCAGGCATCCCTCGATATGCGTGGTTTCCATGTCACTCTCCCCCCCGCACTCCTGTGCATACGCCCACTGGAGCAGGCGCACGGTTAACGCGCGGTGGGTGGTGCGCAAGCTGTCAAGTTGCAGACCCGTGCCGTACGGCAGCGTCTCGCGGGCTTTTAGCCACAAGGGCGTCGCTTGCGTACAGATATAGTCTTCGCCCTCTCGGGCGTGGTCTGCGACCCGGAGCAGTGCCCCTGCTACGTCGCTGTTTAACTTGCCAAGGAGGGGCAGTATCTCGTGTCGCACTAGATTGCGGCGGTATTTAGTATCATGGTTGCTGTAGTCAACTCTATATACTTGCCCGCGCTCCGCCAAAAAAGCCTCGATGCTATCCCTAGTCACGGCTAGCAGCGGACGGATAAGTGTCAGGCCAAAGAGCCCCTGCTCAAGCGGACTCATACCCGAAAGCCCTTTCAACCCGGCTCCGCGCATGAGGCTTAAGAGGATCGTCTCGACTTGGTCGTTTTGGTGGTGGGCGAGCGCTACTTTATTTTGGCCCTGTTCACGGCACACCTCGGCAAAGAACCGGAAGCGCTCCATGCGGGCTGCTTGCTGCATTGACTCATGCTTGCTTTTACGGCGCGCCGCTACATCGACAGTGCGCACGACCACTGGTACTGCCAAGTCGCTACACAGCTTAGCCACAAAGTAGGCATCTTCTTCTGCGGCCTGTTCTCGCAGCCCGTGATTGACGTGAGCAACGGTAAGCTTGCAGGGCAAGGACTGTGCGAGTTCACAGAGGCACAGCAACAAGGCGACTGAATCTGCACCGCCGGAAACTCCGACGAGCAGGTGGTCACCTGAGCTTAGGAGCTCATGCTCCGCACAAGATCGCTTCACTGCCTCGGGTACGTCCACATAAACGTTAAGCTTGTCCATATAGTTTACTATAACATTAACCACGGGGCAGTAAAAGCAGGAATGAGACCGCGCGCGGCCTCATCCCACCAAGGGTATACTGACTGTCTTATCTAGGACTCTCAAGACGACTACCGTCATATCGTCGGGGATACTGCCCCCAAAGTTGTTCTTAGCCCGATTAAAAATATAGTCGGCTAGATCCTGTGCCTTTTCCGTCGTCGCCTGTCGCAGGAGGCGACAGAGCCACTCTTCTTTGTCGACAATGCCCTGCTGTCCCTCAAGCACGCCGTCTGACACTAGGACATAGGTATCACCGCGGCAGAAGGTCAGTTTTCTGGTCTCCACCTCAATGTTGGCCAAAATCCCCGCGGGCAGCGAGTCCGCTCTGATTACCTCCACGCGATCGCCGCGGCGCAGGTAGGATGAGCTAGCCCCGATTTTCACGACTTCTACGTTCCCGCTGTAAAGATCATTAGTGCCATGTCCAGTGTGGCAAAGGTCTCTGCGTGCGACCTAAGGGCTAACACGGAGTTGATGGTCTGCACTGTAACCTCCTTGTCAAATCCTGCGCGCAACATCTGCTCCAGCAAGTTAACCACAGTGCGACTTTCCTGATGAGCCACAGGACCGTTGCCCATGCCATCGCTGACCATCAGCGCAAGCTTTCCGCCGACTAGTTCCGTCACGCGATAGCTATCACCTGAAACCCCTGGTGAGGCCGCCAATTGCGCGATTCCCGTCTCGGTCGCCAAGACATGCGCCGTAGATAAGTGAACGGAGCACTTCGTCTTGCGCTGTAGTGAGGCGCAGCGTCCCTCGCGGGATACCTGCCGACCG
>QLUS01000061.1 GCA_018725535.1 Bacillota bacterium | reverse complement strand
ATTGCGACGACAAGTGTGAAAAAAGCGTATTAAAGACGTGGGGCAGGAAACAGGACGAAACGTGAAGCAAAAGGCTCCGTCCCTTTTGCTTCTTGGTAGCGCGTACGGGACTCGAACCCGTGATTCCGCCTTGAGAGGGCGGCGTCCTGACCACTAGACTAACGCGCCGTTTGAAATGGCAGGGGATGAAGGATTTGAACCTCCACAAACTGATCCAGAGTCAGTCGTCCTACCGTTAGACCAATCCCCCGTGTTTGCTTAACGCAGAAAAATTGTAGCACGCGCACATCTTTGCGTCAACCTGCCCGCTACCTAGCTTCCAGCACGCCCGAGTGTGCGTTAATAAAAAACTCGCCGCGCGAAGTGTGAATGCGCCATACGGGGACGCCGCGCCAAGTTGGGTCTACGGTGTCATAGATGGGACTATGAAAACCAAAATCCATTTTCTGCACCGCTAGGTCTCCTGCTTCGCCGGCATTCTGACGATGATTGACCAAACTCAGCACGGCCTCGTGCGCTGACAAGATGCGCCTGGCACTGCCTGTTTCAAAGGACACCCGCAAGCGATGCATCCACATCGCTACTACTCCCTCGGACTTAACGACCAGTGTAATATAGCCGGGGAACACATAGGAACCGCGAAATCTCTGCAGGTAATCGACGCGGAACCCGCCGGGCTCAAGCGGCGTGACACCCTCAAAGACAAAGCCGGTTTCACCAATGCGCTCGCGCACAAACACTGCCGCCTTGCGCGCGGCCTCTTCCGCGCTAAGGGTGCTTACCCCCCCGGCAGCCCCCTGGTTTTCATACGAAACGAGCCCACGCGCGGTCACTACTACGAGCTGTCCGCCGTCCCCGCGATAGCTCACAGCGGCTTCCGCGCCAAGCGACCCGCCGGGCGCGACACGCGCGGCGTTTCCGCCAAGCAGGTCGCGCGCAATGGTCGTTATCTCGCGGTCGGAGTACGCCGGGGTAGAGAGGAGCGCGAAAGGAGCGGTAGGACCTCGGCGTGGCAAAGTGACCGCCAGTTCTGCGCCCTTTCCCTCTAGCAGTTGTTCGATGGCCTCCGGGCTTAACGGACGGGCGGAAAGGTCAAACATCGGCAGCAGATAGAGCTGAACCGCCAGCACGACGTTAAGGACGAGAAACGCAATAATGAGGATAGTCTTTGCGCGCGGCCAATCCACGTCTCTCGCCCTCCTTTCTTATCTCGCCTTGGTGGTAATGCGACGTCCTGCCCCGTCAACAACGCGCCAAGCATCACCGCGCCGCGCAAAGAAGTACACGGTGTACGAAGTAGACGGGCTTAAGCCGCTTGTGGTCCGCGTCATGGAGTAGCTAGGGCCACCGGGGCTTAACCACTGGTCTCTGTGGACGACTTGCCCATCACGGCGGTACTCGAGCCTAAACTCTGCGTACTGGCTGAGCGCGTGAGGCACACCGATATCCCATGTTGCCTGACTGCCGGTGGCGTTAATTAGTGTTATTTGGGCGGAGGGGCCGGCAATCACGTCCGCAGTAAACGCATTGACCAAGAACCGCTCTTCGCTCTGCTCGACCACCCATACTGGATAAAGAAACTCGGTCACATGGTCTATCTCGCGCTGGTAAAACCCGAGGTACATAGCGGTGATCAGTCTCCCCGGCGACAGACTCGGTTCAAGCGCACGCAAAGCACCCTCGGCACTGATTACTCTTGTCGGTGATGCGCCGTCCGCGATAGGGTTATAGAGTGAGCGGTAATAATAAGCCACCTCGCGTTCATTGACAGCCACTATTAGCTGTGGCCCCCACGCTACTACGGGAACAAAATGCACCACTCCCCCGAGCGACAGCCTGGCATAGGGGCGGAACTCAAACTGGATCTGCGCCACAGCTTCCCCTCTGGCTGGCTCGACCGCAGCCGTACGCAAGCGCACGTGCTCGGTAAAACCACCATGTTGCGCGATAAAGCTCAATCCTCTTGTGAGCGCGCCCTTAGCTTCGGTGGCAATATCCGCCGTCGGCACAAACCAGCTCGTCGCTACATACTGCACCGTGCCGTCAGCATGAAGGTAGACGTGTCGCACTCCGTCCGTCAGGGAAACGCGACCATCCCGCTCGCCCACACGCCTAACGAGGGAGATGTCGCTGAAGAAACTGTTGGCGAGTGCCGGGCTGGCTTGTCTTTCGTGGCTCACGAGCAACTGCGGCCACACGCCTGGGCTGTCGGGTACGTAGACCCACGCAGCTGCGCGCGCACGCCAAGGGGAGGTGAGCTGGCGCAGTTTCTGACCGGACTGCTGGGCCGCTACCCAATCTAGCTGTCGCGAATTCTCATCGCGCACAGTTGTTCCGGGGGCCGCACCTGCGTTTTCCCAGGCAAAAAAGCGCGAGGACTGCGTGTCTAAGAGATATAAGTAATTGCTCTGTCTGCTCAGCATAAGGCGGTCTGCACTTTGCGCAGGCGCGCCGCTTTTTTGCGGCCTGCCAATGGCCTCAAGTAGGAGCGTTAGCTGTAATGGACCACTGAATCTGTACTCGAGGCCTCCCGCGCGTAACGCCCGCTCCCATTCGCTCGGCGTGCTAACGCGCACAGTAAACGTTGCTGCGGTATTAAGGAGGCTCTGTAAGTGCTGCCAAGTGGCGTCAAAAACCGGGTCGCCGGGGCTAAAGGTACGCGCATGGGGGGCCGCATGAACGTAGACCGCCACAGGCGCAACTACTGCCGCAGGTGCTGGCGGAGTGACGCTCTCCCGCACGGGGGGGGGCGGGGGCGCATGATACTTCCCTAGCCACACCTCACTGCTCATGGTAACGCTTGTTAATACTAGCACAGCCAACAGGAGTGACTTCAGTCTCTCTTTCATTAGGATACCTGCCCGACATTTGGCGCGTGCCGCGGCAGGAAGAAGTAAATCTCCGTGCCTTGGTTAGGTGCGCTCTCTAAACCAATCCACCCGCCGTGGGCTTCAACTATCTGCTTCGCAATTGCCAGTCCGAGGCCTGTTCCGCCTAATTCCCTAGCCCGCGCTTTGTCTACGCGGTAGAAGCGCTCAAAGATGCGCGGCTGGTCTTCTTTGGGGATGCCCGGACCTTGGTCCTTGATACCTACACGCACCATATCGCCTACTGCCATAACCGAAACGGTAATGTCACTGCCTTCGTGGGTGTACTTAATGGCATTAGACATGATGTTGATTAGCACTTGTTCCACTTTATCGGCGTTAGCCATAACTGCAGGCACTTCTTCCAGGAAATCAGTACGAAACCGGAGATTGCGCTTTTGTGCCGCGAAAGCTAGTTTGTCGGCGACGTCGAGTATAAGTTCGTCTAGCAAAGTAGGCCGCATCGTGAGCCTAGCCTGCTGGAAGTCGAGTGCAGAAAGTGTCAGGAGGTCTTTTATTAATCGGTCCATACGGTCCGCTTCTTCGGAAATAGTGGAGAGGAAGCTAGCCGCCACATCTTTTGTGTCTAAGGCACCACTTAAAAGAGTCTCGGCATATCCCTTAATGGTAGTAAGCGGAGTCTTAAGCTCGTGCGAAACGTTAGCGACAAACTCGCGTCGCATCTGCGCAAGCCGCGCTTCCTCGGTAATATCCTGCAGCACAATGATCCCCCCCGATACCTCACCGTCAGCGGAATGGAAGGGAGCGGCATAGGCGCGCACGGCGATTGTATAAGGTGCTTTTAACTCTGTCTCCGCGACTTTAGGTCCGCTGCCCTGCAGCAGTCGCGCTATATCCCCAAGGTTAAGTACTTCTAGGATAGCTGCCGAAGATGTCTCCGGGGTGATCCCAAGCATGTCGCGCGCGCGTATATTGGCGTGAATAATGTGTCCGTGCGTGTCAACAGCAATTACCCCATTGGTCATTTGGGTGAGAATGGCCTCTAGCTTGGTTTTGTCGTTCCTAAGTTCGGTCATGGTTTTGCGCAGCTCGGCAGTTAGGAAGTTAAACACCTGCGCTAATTTGCCGATTTCGTCCCTTGATTTGACTGTTACTTCCATGTCAAAATGCCCACTGGCTAGGCGTGCAGCCTTGCTCGTGACTTCTTGCAGGGGCCGCGTGATGGTCTGAGCGGCAAAGGTGCCAAGCAGCAGGGTAACGCCAATAGCAAGCAGGGTGGCGTTAAGCAACCTCGCTTGCACCTCTTGCAGGATGCTATATGTTTCATCGAGTGGCTCGCGCACATAGACTAGCGCCACTTCGTCTCGCGCCGTCCCCTGCGTGAGGATGCCCGAGAGGGGAAGCGCTAGGGTGTAGAATCTGCGCCCGGTATGGTCTTCCCAGCGCGCTTCTTGCGGTGCTTGGGTAGCGAAAAACTCCACAATCGCAGGGTAATCGGGGCTCTGTACGAATAAGCCCCGCAGCCTTTCCGCCGTAGGGTTAAGCGAGGTCGCCGCTACCTGGCCTCTCGGGCTAACCAACACGATCATGGCGTCTTCCTGTCGAGCGCGCAGGTTGTTAAGCAGCGTCTCGGCCAGCTCGCGGCTGTAGGGCCCACGCCGCATTTCAATCTCTAGGACTCTTACCACGTGCGCGCCGCGGGTGCGCAGCTCAGTACGAGCCCGCTCTAAATAAAAGGCCTCGATGTTGCGTACAAGAAAGAAGCTTACAAACTGCATGGCCACAACGATCAGTAGTATGTAGAGGAGCATTAGCTTCCACTTGATGCTCTGGAACATATCAGGCCTCGCGGAAGTAGTATCCGACACCGCGGCGGGTGAGGATATACTTGGCGTTAGCCGCAATAGGGTCATCTTCGATTTTCTCGCGCAGGCGTCGAACCGTCACATCCACGGTGCGGCCGTCCCCGAAGTAATCGTACCCCCAGACTTCTTTCAGCAGGTGCTCTCTGTCAAACACGCGACCGCGGTGCAGCGCCAAGTACTTTAAGAGCTCAAACTCGCGCACCGTGAGTTCGATGGCAGTGTCGCCTTTACGCACCTCATACTTGATGAGGTCAATAACTAGGCCATCAGAAACTAGGGCGGAGGTCTCCCGCTCCTCTGCCGCAGAAATGATACCGCTACGCCGCAGGTGTGCTTTGACGCGGGCCACTAATTCACGCGGGCTGAAGGGTTTGGTGATGTAGTCGTCCGCGCCGAGAGCAAGGCCTTTTACTTTGTCGCTCTCTGCCCCTTTTGCGGTCAGCATCAGGATGGGTATATTGGTCGTACGGCGAAGTTCCCTGCACACCTGAAACCCGTCGAGCTTAGGCAACATGAGGTCGAGGATGATGAGGTCCGGCAGGTGACGAATAGCCATACTCAGGGCGTCTTGTCCGTTGTAGGCTAGGCTGACGCTGTAATTCTCTTTTTCGAGATTAAATTTTATAATCTCAGCAATAGGTTTTTCATCTTCTACTACGAGGATCTTGGGATTCACAGCCCCACCCCCATGTTACATCTTTACATAATCTATTCTCTGGTGCAGGCGAGGTTTCCTTTATCTTTTTGCCCTGATTATCTAAAGAATCTTAAGGGATCTAGGGGCCGCCCCGCAGAGATAATCTCAAAGTGCAAGTGAGGGCCAAAACTCTGACCGGTGTTACCGACGAGAGCGACAGTCTGCCCCTTTTCTACTTGCTCATTGACTGCTACCAGAATCCGCGAAGCATGCGCATAGAGAGTGGCATAGCCGTTGCCGTGCTCAATGCGCACCATCAATCCGTAGCCCCCGTTCCGTCCGGCGAAGGATACGATGCCGCTGTCGGCAGCCACAATGGGTGTGCCAATCGGTGCGCCAATATCTACACCGGAATGAAATCCGCCCCAGCGCGCGCCAAACGGGGAAGTTATGCGACCGGTGGTCGGCCAGCGGAAAGCGCCAGTACTAAGCGTTGGCGCGCTCTTCGTCCCTCGTGCCACTACTTGAGTAGTGGGGGAGGACAAAACTGCCGTAGACAAAATCTTGCGGCTTTCTTCCGTGCCGTTGACGGTGGCGATGCGGGCCGTAATTTGCTGGGAACCACTACGCCCCGGCGTGCGCACGCGCCGCTCCCAACTCCACAGTGCGCTATCAGAGACATAGGTAGTTTGAAAGGGGATTGGCCTGTTATAGGTGACCTTCTCTAAGACCTCCACCTGCAGGAACGGCTCTGCCACGACTAGGCTAAGGGAAGTGCCGACACGCAGCCGCTCGGGTACAACAGCTGGATTAGCGGCCTCTAGGATACTCGTGCGCAAATTATGCAGGCGCGCAATGCTCCAGAAAGACTCTCCGCGCGCTACCGTGTGCGTAAGGCGGCGCTCACGCCCAAACAGCATCACGTTCATGCCGCCGTCCTTGTCGACTATGTTGTCGAGTTTGCGATACGCTTCGCTAATGCTGACGTCTTGCCGAAAACGGACTGACTCTACTGCTCTATTATTATCAACCTTAACAAAGCGACTACGCAAAGCCTCAAGCACTGCTTCAGCCTCTTCGCGCGTCGCCAGCGCCGCTACTGCTTGGCCATTGACGTTAATCACTGACGCCTTTATGCCAAATTCGACTCGTGGCTCAAGCTCGACCCACAGCTCATCGACCGTGGTGCGAGCAAGTGTGAACCGCAATCTATATTCCACTTGACTGGCTAGGCCCACGTCCCCGCCGCTTTCCTGTTGCAACTCCTGCGCCCGCGCATCTAGGCGTCCGATTATCGCTTGTTTGTTTCTAACTACGCCCAAAGTTACTTCGTCTAGGCGAACTTCCCACGCCGCAAATCCCCAAAACAGAGTGAAAATCAGAGCACACAACGTAAGAGCAAGGCAAATTGCTATTTGCCTGCGCCTGTGTCTCCTCTGCAACCTCATCACCTCACGCAAAAAGTGTAGTCAAAACCCGCCGCAGGGGGCAGATAGCTCCGGCTGCGGCGATAGGTGTTTATGTCAGTGGAGCGGGTGAAGGGGATCGAACCCTCGTAGCCAGCTTGGGAAGCTGATGCTCTACCATTGAGCTACACCCGCACGCTCCGGACATGAGTATACCACAGGGGCTTCGTTTGCACAAACTAGCGCGCCCCATGACTAATAAGTATCTGCGCTATATTATGCATGCCGTGCCCCATTGCCAAGTTAAGCGCCGTGATCCCTTGGTAAGTTACGTTAACATCTGCGCCATAGGTACAGAGAAGGCCGACTATGGCGACATGCCCCCCAAGTATGGCAATAATGAGGGAGGTTGCGCCTTCTTCGTTCTTGGCGTTAGGGTCTGCGCCTTGTTCAAGCAGCATGCTGACCATGTCAAAGTGACCCTCTTGCGCTGCGATCATCAAAGCTGTAAACCCCTTCTCCATAGCGGCCTCGGCATTGGCACCACGCTTTAGCAGGAGCTCTGCCGCGCTAACATGCGTAAGTTCTCCCACCTGAGCCGCGAGGATCAAGGGGGTAGCGCCATTGGGCAGGGCTAGGTCGATATCCGCACCTCCGTCCAGCAAAGCTTCGACCGTGTAGTAGTTGGCCGTGAGCATCGATAGCAAGAGCGGCGTTGAACCGTGGTTGTGCTTGGCATCGACGTCGGCACCGCGCTCAAGCAGCCGCTTGACCATCTCGGAGTTGCCGAAGGACGCTGCCAGATGGAGTGCGGTCCAGCCGTCTTTACTGCGCTGGTCTACCGGTACACCTAGCGAGAGAAAGTAATCTACGATCTCAGGCTGGTTGGCCTCAGCGGCTACGATGATCGGGGTGTAGCCGTTTTGGTCCTGTGTGTCCTTCTTCATGCCCGCTTCAAGATACAGCTTGACTTGCGGAAGGTTCCCTTCGCGCACGGAATTCATAAACGCTTCTGTAGTAAAGGTTAGCCGATTCCGCCACAGTGAAAAGCGCCCGAGCGGAGCGCATCCGACCGAAGCCAAGCTCACGGCAACCAGTAATGACAGAAGCAGAGCGCGTCTTAGCATGCGTGACTCCTCCTTTGTTTAAGCATGTACTTATGAGTATTCGCGACACAAAGAGAAATTCCTTTACCACAAATGCCGCTGTTGTGTGGGAGAATATAGAACCGACGACGGCGGAGCGTGAACAACAAAAATCTCTCTGGGCGAAAACCCAGAGAGCCTTGATAATACTGGAGCCGGTAGAGGGATTTGAACCCTCGGCCTGCTGATTACGAATTGTTTGATGCTCCCTGCATCGTGTGTCAAGTCGTGGCAGGACATGTCTTGTAGCGAGGGAATACAAGGGTGTTGCAGCCACAAACACATGTTCGTGACTGCTAATTGCGCGTAATTCCCGCGCCGTTGCTGTCAAAATTGCTGTCAAAATATCGCCATCTTGGGTGTAGTAATGTAGACGTTTCCCTTGAGGAAGCATTGATTGAGAACCATGCAGCACAGACTTGTTTCTTGCATAAAAAACAGGACAGAGTTGCAAGCTGATAACAAACAAGCTTGAGGATTTGAGCGTGCGTTCTCGCACACAGTGTTCGACGCCACCGCTATGAGGGTAGATCATTTCTTATCACCTTAAGCTTGTAATTCCCTTGTCAATAACGAGGGACACTTTCATCCTATAGGGGTTACATGCCGCCGGCTCAATCTCACCGTGAGCCTAGCTCATTTTCACCGCAGGGGTGGCTCAAATTGACCGTGTCACTAGCACAAATTAGGCCGTAATATTCACGGGTTGAAAAAACATGGTGGGATACTCACCGAATACGTCGTACTTAACTTAACATTTGGGCCGCAGAGTCTTTACACTTGCGTCTCCAAAATTTGACAGTCCCGGCGGGGTGCCTTTACACCTAGGAGGGTATCCGCTTAGCTCCTCCTCACTCGCCCCAATCATAGCCACCAATAACGTCAGTCTCGGTAATTGGGC
>QLUS01000060.1 GCA_018725535.1 Bacillota bacterium | reverse complement strand
GAAGCCTAATACTAGTGCGAGGAGAGCACAGCCGGCGGCCGTAAGAAATGCAGTGGAATAGCTGCCCGTACTAGAGCGGATGTAGCCCCCTATCATCGGCCCCAAAAGACCGCCAAATCCAAACCCGAGGAAGCAGATCAGCCCGTAGATGCGAGCGATAAAGGACGGTCCGAAAAATGCTGTGGATAGAACGGGGTTAAGAGCTAGAGTACCTCCCTCTAGCCTAACGCACCCGCTCTCAATTCGTTAGCGGACTCTGGGAATCCTGCCGATCTTGTGAAATCAGTTTGCCATGCCGTCATGCCGCAGGCGTGAACGCAATGTCGTATGCGTTGGGGACAGGGAAAACCCTCCGTACGCCCGGAGGGTTTTGTGGTGCAGAGGAAGGACAGGGAACTTGTTGACATGATGCACAAAGCGAGACTAGGGTGCCCCGCCGCCAAGCCATGGTTGTGGACGACGCGACGAATCTTGGACTGCCAAGTGCGAAATCCTAGCTCGGTGCGAAAAACCGCGCGTAGTACTCACGTCGTAGACAATCGCGCCTTGAAACTCAAAGGGTCCGTGGTTGAATTCGGGCTTAGGAACAGGCGCATGAATGGTAATCGGGAAGGTCATTAGGTTTCGGCGAGTGTCGAAAAGGAGCGCCTTATGGTTGTGGAGCACTTCGGAATACGTGCCTCGCCCGCCGCTTATCTCTACATGCTTTTCGATGGGGTTGGCTACGTCGGTTACATCGAAGATGGCAAGTTTTATACCGAGCTCGATCGCGACTTCGTTAATGATGCGGCCGCTTTGATCGCGCGTCGTGAGCACAGTGGTGTCACGGCCAATACCGAGCAAATGGTTCTCATCAAGCGAATGCAAATAACTGCTAAAGCCCGGTATTTTAAGCTCGCCGAGGATTTTGGGGTTACGGGGATTGCTTAGGTCGATCACAAACAGCGGGTCTACCAGCACGAAAGTGACCATATAGCCCCTGTCGCCCATAAAACGGGCCGAATAGATGCGCTCAGTGGGAGCGATATTTAGTATGCTCCCCCCAGTCTGCATTTTGGCGTCAAGCACAAAGACCGCGTTACTTAGCTTATCCCCTGACCAAATCGTCGTCGCGGTGCGAAAGTAGCCGTTGTGTTCGTCCATAGAGAACTGATTGAGAATGGTGCCTTTCGCCGCGCCCCGTGCTCTAAAAGCTACGTCAACGCCGTCCACGGCGAATTTGTGAAACACGGTATCTCCCTGCCAGTCTCCGACTGCAACGTAGATATTCTCATGCGACATGTAGACTTCGTTTCCGGCACCTAGGTAAGCGGTCACAGCTGCCGCTTGGGTTCCGCGACTTAGATCAAACGCTGCCACAACGAGGTAATGCGGCACGATGCGATCCGGGAAATACTTGATCGCGGCGGGGGTTATGGGTGTAAAATCTTTGCCTTGAGTGCTGTCCCTAAAGTGAGGCAGGATGACTCCAGCTGCCCACCGATTAGACAACAAATAGACAGTCGAGCCGATTTTGCGTGCCGCAAGTCGGTGCCCCTCGATCTCTACTTCACGTAGGAGTCGAAGATTCGCGCGGTCCGTGAGGTTTTGGTATGATAGGGTTGATCACATTGCGAGCTAATTCTGCGGGAGGTTGGACATGCATTACTGCATTAAATTAAGCGGCACCCAAGGAGACGGCGTGGATACTGTGGGAGAAATTCTTGCTCTTGCCCTGCATACTGCCGGGTACTGGGTTTATGCCTACAGAAATTTCTCCTCGCGCATACGCGGGGGTTACTCGAGCCATGAGATTGTTATCGCTGATAGTCCCGTACGCGCCAAGAAACAGCACCCCGACGTACTCGTGTGTATTGGCGAAGACGGTTATGGCCGCGATGCGCAGACGGTCTCAGATTCATCACTTGTCCTAGCTGATACATCTCTGCATTTGGCAGCGTCTGCGCAATGTTATTCGTTGCCCTTCACAGACACCGCTCGCGCTGCCAGCCAAGTCCAACATAAGTGGATTGTGGCACTAGGTGCAGTTGGTGCCTTGCTTAGTTTAGCAGAGAGCGAACTAGAGGTGCCGGTGGCCGCAGCTCTTATGCATAAGGGAGAGGGCATCATCGCAGGCAACCTGAGAGCGCTTAAGGCGGGCTATGCGCTTGCCCCACATGGCCTTGCCACTTCCGCCACCTTCACAGGAGACCCGCTTGGAAGCACGCCGCCTAGTATCTGGGAGCCAGGCAGTGGCTGAGGCCGCCCTAGCTTGCGGATGCGACTTCACAGCGGGGTATCCCATCTCTCCTGCCACAGGAGTCTTTGAGCGTTTAGCGCGCCATCTGCCGGTAGACCGAGCTGTGCAAACAGAGGATGAGATTGCAGCTGTGGATATGGCGATCGGAGCATCATATGCGGGGGCTACCGCACTGGTCGCCACCTCTGGGCCTGGTCTGTCGCTGATGATCGAGGGGATCGGACTGGCCTTCGCAACTAAGACTCCTTTGGTCATCGTCAACGGACAGCGTAGTGGCCCCTCTACTGGCATGCCCACCAAACACGAACAAAGCGACCTAGCGTTAGCACTGGCTGGAGGACATGGCGACGTAAGTGCGCCTGTGTTCTGCCCATCATCGGTCGAGGAAATCTACAGTGACTTGCCCGCTGCCTTTCATGCCGCCGAGCTTTACCGCACGCCGGTGCTTTTTCTCACGGACTTAGGTCTGATGCTAGCGCGGACGTCAATGCATCCTGTCACCATCGACGCCACACCCATACGGACCGCCAAAGAAGGCCGCGTTATACCTAGCATGAGTGGCAAGACGTTTCACGTAAGCGGCAATCAACTGGGTGCAACGGGCATTCCGACGGAGATGGCAGCACAACGCCGCGAGCAATTCGGAGCGCGACTAAAGATAATCCCAAGCGAGCTGCTAAGTAGCCTTACGTACATTGAGGGCGGAGAAGAGCTCCTAGTGATAGGGATTGGGTCGACCCGTGGAGCGGTAGAAGCTGCTGTTGCGAACTTCCCGGGCAGAGTGTCTGCCCTTTTCCCTAGAGTGCTCAAGCCGTTCCCGACCAAGGCGCTTGTAGCCCTACTAGCACGGCATAAAAAGCACTTGATACTTGATGCTAACGCTACTGGGCAGCTCTTGCAGATATTTAGGTCACACTTCGCCTGCCATGAGCGTTTCGTGTCGCGCCTTAGATACGACGGTGAGCCGTTTATGCCTGCTGAGGTAGCCAAGTACATCGCGGAGGTGCTTGCCAATGACTGAGCTCTCGCGGAAATCGTACGACCGTGGGCATCAGCCCACTTGGTGTACTGGTTGCGGTGACTACGGCGTCCTGCGTGCAGTACAGGAGGCGTTAGCCGCACTTGCGATTCCCCCCCATCTGATTGCGGCTGTCTCTGGCATTGGCTGCTCTGGCCGCATCAGCGGCTATCTTAACGCTTATACCTTTCACTCGGCCCACGGGCGAGCGCTGCCGGTAGCCGAGGGCATCAAGCGCCACAACCCTGAGCTTACGGTTTTGGCGCTAGGTGGTGATGGCGACGGCTTTGCGATTGGGTTAGGCCACACCTTGCATGCGGCACGGCGAAACCAAGACATTACTTACATCACTATGACTAACCATCTCTACGGTTTAACGAAAGGCCAGGCTTCGCCTGTAAGCCCGTGCGGGTTTAAGGGGCGCGGCACACCCCATGCCTCGAGTCATGCTGGTCTCAACCAGGCACTCCTCTTGCTCGCAGCAGGAGCGGGTTTCGTAGCTCAGGCTAGCTCGGGACGCCTTGCGGAGCTTATTGAGCTGATAAGACAAGGCATTGCCTACCCCGGTTTTGCCTACATTAACGTTTTTAGCCCGTGCGTGACTTATAATCAAGTGCACACCTATGCGTGGGCCAACGAGAACTTGCACACTGCTGCACACGACATCACCGATCTCACCGCAGCCCTTACCAGCGTTAACGAAAGCCAAGGCCTACTAACTGGCGTACTTTATCGGAAGCAGTAGGGACGTTGTGCCATGACGCAAGTCGCCATGTATAATGTGTCGTATATCCTCGCCAATAGTCGCGCAGATGGCGAAATGGACAAGGAGTATTGGCGTCAGATGGGCTGGCTTGAGACTCGGGCTCACTGCCTAGTGCCTGAGGTCAGATTAGGGCTCAAACAAATAGTTGGAGGTTTGGTGAGACTTGTAGCGGCGAAAATATTCTGAAGGCTGCTTACCGATTCAGCTCTTTTGCCCACTGTCGGGCTGCGGTAACCGAGTCGTAGGTTGATTTGCGCGTCATCTTGAAACCTTTTTCACCCAGCGAGATTCCTTCCCCCGCATCCACCATTTCCTTAAGCGACTGCCCTTCGCTGCCCTGAAAAGTGCTGAAATAAGCCACCTTCTTGCCCTCAAGCGCTAGGCTATTAAGGAATGAGCGCACCGGCGGGGTCATTCGTCCTGCCCATACAGGCGTGCCCACGATGATAATGTCGTAGTCATGGGCGTTGAGTATTGTTCGTTCTAGTCGTGGCGTAGCACCCAAAACGGCTTGCATTCCGCCGTACAAGTACAACCAAGATCCGCGCAAAGGATAGTGCCTGACAGGAACAATCTCCTCAATATCCGCACCTAGTTCCTTGGCAACAGCTTTCCCAATAAGTCTCGTGCTGCCGGTAAGCGAAAAATATGCAACCAGTGTCTTTGACGTCCGCAACCCCCTTACCCTCCTCTAGAAGACTCGTAAAAGGACCCGGCGAGCATCGCTACGGAAACAGTTAGCTTGACTGCGATTACGCCTACAAACCCAACCAGCGCGCCGACCCCCGCCCGCATGGCTTGGTCTGAGTGAAAAGTGAAGGTCCAGTGTGGCGAAACCAGTAGTGAATCTGAGATTCACTTCATGTAGCCATAGCGCTGAAACTCACGTTCACTTCTACGATCTCGCTATATCCGCTGGTGCGAATCGGCGGCCCCCAAGTCCCAAACCCACGCCCAGTCCCCAATAGACGTTATCCGTTCTAGCAAGGGGGATTAACAGATGGATAAAATCAACTAGCCCCCACAAAAGTAACCCATGAAAAGCGCATGCAAACCAGTAGTCGCCAATAGTGGCTGCCAAAAAGCCTATACTCCCTGGACTGCGGCGCCTCCACATGCGTGCCGCCAAAGACGCACCTGCCCCAAGCACAACCACGGCCCAATAAATCCACGTAGCCGAACCTAGGAGCGCCGCAGCTAGGGCTAGGAAACGCATCCCGATGTAGTACCGCACCGTACAGAAACAGGAACAGGCCAAAGAAGACAAAGAAACGCCTACGCACAGCTACCCTCTGAAAGTCGCGCTATAGGCGAGTTTCCCACTCGGAGCGCAAGACTTCCATGATAATCTCGTCATGCCATTCTCCGGCTGTGAAGCGATGCTGCCTGTGGCGTCCTACTTCTTTGAACCCACACTTTACGTAGCAGCGGATGGCCCTGCTATTGCCCGCAAAAACGCGCAAGTATATCTTGTTTAGATTAAGAGCGTGAAATCCGACACGCAGCAAGAGCTTAACTGCATCTTCACCGTACCCTTGGCCTAGGTGGCTCTCCTTACCAATAGCAATGCCGATTTCCGTATGCCGATTGATGGCGTCGATATGATGAAATCCACACCCGCCCAAATACTCGCCCGCGAGCGTCTCGAGAGCGAAAAATTTATCGCTCGCCGTGTGCTGCGTGGCACCATCTAGCCATTTCTCTTCCATAGCGCGTGACATCGGAACCGTAAAGGCGAGCAAGAAACGTGTTATCTCGGGGTTGTTAACCCACTGCATGATGTGATCTAGATCGGACTTTTCCATACCTCTGATCCTAACGAGCTTTCCACTAAACATTGCCATCTCTCCCTTGCCCGATCTTCAGCATGACGTTGTTTGAAGTCTACACATGCATGCTAATTTAGTCTGTCTGTGCTTATTCCACATTAATTACGAATTCCCTGTGGGAAGGACTTCCGGGCGCCCCCTGCGGGGACGCTAAATGCAACACTCTCGCAGCAAAATCACGTCTACACCAAAAGTGGTATTCCTTGGCCTTCGCCGCAAAACGAGAGGGGGTAGCAAATGTGGGTAACAAACGCGACTGGGCGAGCGGTGTTTCACATGCGGCAGGGGCCGCACTATCTGTGGTCGGCTTAGTGGCGCTCGTCAATGCAGCATTAGCCCATGGGACTGCGCGTCACTTGGCTTCCTTCATGGTCTTTGGCATAAGTCTTGCACTTCTCTACAGCGCTTCCGCCGTCTATCACCTTGCTGCCGTCCCCGAGAAAACTAAGCAGTGGCTAAGGCGCATCGACCACATGATGGTCTTTATGCTGATTGCAGGGACCTACACCCCCTTCTGCTTGGTCGCACTTTGGCAGCAAGGCGGCGAGTGGCTGCTCGGGGCAGTGTGGATACTAGGGGCGGCGGGCATGGTCTTTCGCGCTGTGTGGCTTAAGGCCCCGCGCTGGCTTTACCTTGGGGCCTACCTAGCTATGGGGTGGCTAGTCGTTGCGGTGGCCATACCGCTGGCGCAAAGTCTACCTCGCATGGCGCTAGTATTCTTAGGTTCAGGCGGACTAGCCTACACCGTCGGTGCCGTATTCTATGGTCTGCGCTGGCCGCGACTTGTGCCCGGTGTGTTTGGCTTTCACGAACTGTGGCACCTGTTCGTACTCGCGGGGAGCGCGCTACACTTCTGGGCGGTGTACCGGTATTTGACGTTTTTGAGTTAGGACGACGCGAAGGGACGGAGAGTGTCGCAACTCCTCCGTCCCTCTGCGACATCAAACTTTTACATTCGGCTAATGAGCCATTAACAGCTCAGGCGTATGCTTAGGTTCCTGACAAGTATTCATGCGCGAAAGGAAGCGAGCAAGTGGACTTCGAGCTATGGCACATGTTTGGCCTAAACAATCTTGCAGACGCCCCCTCCTTATTGGCACCCGCGTCGGCACAGGCAACTCAACCAGCCCCACTGACCCTAGAGCAAGAACTGCTTGACGTGTTACGTAGTGAAAGAGTGGGCATAGTGTATCAACCGATTATTTCTTTAGCGTCAGCCGAACCGCTTGGCTATGAGGCCCTCGCACGCGGCCCGGACGGTTCACGCTTAGCGACACCTAATGCCCTGTTTACGCAGGCTGAGGAGTCTGGAGCACTCTTTGCGCTAGAGAAAATCTGCCGTGCCAAAGCCGTGAGTCACCTAGGAAGCTTACCTGCACATCAAAAGCTGTTCATTAATGTGCACACAAGGACAGTCTGCGACAAGGGTTTCGCCAGCGGAGAGACTTTAGTGATGCTGCGCCATAAGGGGATCGAACCCTCACAAATCGTTTTTGAACTTACAGAGCGCCATTATGTGGAGAACTACCGCGCGTTTCAGGCTACCTTGAAGCACTACCGCGATCAAGGCTACCGCATAGCCATTGACGATGTAGGGGCAGGTCACTCAGGGTTACTGACTTTAGTCGAACTTAAGCCTGACTACATTAAGGTGGACATGTCCTTAGTGCGCGAGGTTAGCCGCGACTTCGCCCGGCAGTCAGTAATCAAGGCGCTGTGTGCGGTAGCCAAGAGCATTAACGCCAGAGTCGTCGCTGAGGGTATCGAGAGCGAAGCAGAGCTGACGACCTTGATTGGGCTAGGGGTCGACTACGGACAAGGTTATTACATCGCTAGGCCGCAAAATCCCAAGCCGTTCGCTAGTCGGGAGGCGATTTTTGCCATCAACCGACACCAGTATGGGCACTTGCTGGGCTCTCGTTTTGCGACGCTTGACGACCTAGCAATAAGCGGCATCACCGCTGATGAGACTATGCCCGTGACGATAGCTAAAGAGATGCTAGCAGAGACAGAAGACCCTCTTGCTAGCTTAACTATTCTGCGCCATGGCGTTCCAGTTGGTCTAGTTATGCGCCATTCCCTCGACAGAATTCTCAGCGCAAAATTCGGCGTGCCTTTATTCTCACGCCGCCCAGTGTGTGAAATCATGGATCGCGCTCCGCTACTCTTGGACAGTAATGCAACGCTTGACCAAGCTCTGGAGGCCGCATTGACCCGCCCTGCGGAGAAACTATACGACGACCTGATTGTTTTGAACAAGGATGGGTCTTATGCTGGGGTTGTTCCTATGCAGCGATTACTAAATGGCATGGCCCGCCTGCAAATCGATCTAGCCAAAGGGGCAAGTCCGCTCACTGGGCTACCTGGCAATGTGGCCATCGAAGAAGAAATCCATCGCCGTATGCGACTAGGCCAAGCGTGCAGTGTCATCTACGCCGACATAGACGACTTTAAGGCCTACAACGACAGCTACGGTTTTGACAAAGGCGACAAAATGATTGTGCTGATTGCGCGCCTGATCTTATATGCTACTAGGCGCTATGGCGCAGTAGGGGACTTCATTGGACACATCGGTGGTGATGACTTTGTGATTGTTACTGCTGAGACAAAGGCCGATCAATTGGCTAACCACATTGCCGACCTGTTTGCGCGCGCAGTACGCCGGTGCTTTACTCCCGTAGACTGGGAACGCGGGGCTTTTTGGGGCCGAACGCGAGAAGGCATTGAAGACTTTTTGCCACTGACTACTGTGTCTATGGCCATCGTCGACTGTCGCGCGCAGCAGGACTACTTGCAGCTAGGTAAGACAGCTGCTCAGTTGAAGAAACGAGCCAAAAGTGAGCCCGGCAGTGTAATCGTACGCGACCGCCGGGCTACTTGCGAATGAACTGGAGGCTTCCCGCTGTCCGCCTTCCGCTGGAACGAGGACAGGGGGGCGCAACACGGGGGACGTGAAATTTTGTTTTGGCACGGAATTAGGACGGCGCGACAGCGGCTATTTACCGCGTGAAGCAAAAGGCTCGCCGAGTAGGCCGAGGGAGTTTCACCCCCAACCCCTCACAGAACCGGACGTGAGCCTCTCGACTCATCCGGCTCTTGTTACCAGTCATTGACGTTCTCTCACATGCTCCAATGGGCGAAGAGCTTCGGTTCCCTTTGGGCAATCCTCCGCAGCCACTGAGCGGCACAGCGTCGTCGCCTTTGGAGGTTCTTGTACTTCTTCTGTGCCCATTCTAGCAAGGCTAGATTGAGGACATCCTGTTCCATATCTTGTACAGGTTGTTCTTAAGGTCTTTTTCGAACTCAGTTAGGCTCTCGTCATCTACTCCTGTGGCTCCGTTGTTTGCTTTTACACTGCGAAATGCTCCTAGCACCCGGTGCTTGGAGATTTCGTAAGGTGGTTTGGAGCCTCCGCCTGCATGGCGGCTCCGAGGGGCCTACCCCATATGCACTAACTTAATTTGATCAGGCGCCGGGTTTGTGGTATATTG
>QLUS01000006.1 GCA_018725535.1 Bacillota bacterium | reverse complement strand
TAGCTAGCTCGGTGCGTTCATTCCCGCCCATAGGTGACCTCCCCGTTCGTCTTGTCGTCGCTCACACTGATGCAGAGCGCATAATCGAGTATTCGGCCAGCGGATGAGGAAAAGGTATGTACACCATCTCCTGCGCGTGGCGCGCGGCATCTACGGTCGTGCGCGTGGCAGCGCTCATTAGACCCGGGATGTTGTACGGAAAGGGATCTGCAGTAGGACCGATAAACTCCACGCTTTGACCGACGCGAAAATGCCCGCGCTGCTCAATTAGGAGTCCATCCTCAGGCGAAAACCCGCGCACTATACCTAAGAATTCTGCTTCCCCATGGCTGTTTCCTCCCGCGTAGAGGTGATCTTCTGCAGTAGGTAAACCAAATGCAAATCCGGTGGTGTAAGCGCGATGCCTAACCTTTAGCAGCTCGCGCTTAAGCTCTGCCGGAAGCTCTTCTCCACGCGCCAGCGCGCCTAAAGCTCGCCGATAAGCGCGAGTAACGGTCGCCACGTAGTGCACGCTTTTCATGCGCCCTTCGATCTTAAGCCCATTCACGCCAGTCTGCAGAACCTCCGCGAGATGCGGGTACAGACACAGGTCCTTCGAGTTCATAATATAGGTTCCACGCTCATCCTCTTCGATAGCGAAGTATTGGCCCAACCGCTTTTCTTCCACCAGAGCATAGCTATATCGGCAGGGGTGCGCGCACTCCCCTCGGTTAGCGTCCCGTCCGACCATGTAGTTGCTGAGCAGGCATCTCCCCGAATAGGAAATACACATTGCTCCGTGCACGAATACCTCAAGTTCTACGTCTGGGAGGCGGCGGCGAATCTCGGTGATTTCCGCAAGGCTAAGTTCCCGCGCTAGAATTACGCGCCTAATGCCCTGCCGCGCCCAAAACATGACGCTCTGCCAGTTAACTGCGTTCGCCTGGGTGCTTAGGTGCAGCTCCATCTGTGGGATGACCTCCCGTGCGCATAAAAGCACCGCAGGGTCTGCGAGGATAATGGCGTCGGCACCAATCTCACTTAACTGCCGCAGGTAATCCGGGAGGCCGATTAAGTCTGCGTTGTGGGGGATAATGTTAACCGTAACATAAACTTTACGCCCGTAGCTGTGGGCATAGGCAATGCCTGCAGCCAACTCGTCCGCAGAAAAATTGCCAGCGAAAGCCCGCATCCCATAGCGGGTTCCGCTGGCATAGACGGCGTCGGCTCCGTACTGGACGGCAAAAATCAGTTTCTCTAGGGTACCGGCGGGAGCTAGTAGTTCGACCATGGGCTGTAGACCTCCTGTGCCAAGGTTCTATCTGCGCGTAGCTAGCCGTATAGCCACGCGGTGTTCGGCATAGGTGCGGCTAAAGATATGAGAGCCGTCTCCTCGCGCCACAAAAAATTGGTATGGTGTATCCTCGGGGGTCAAAGCAGCTTTAAGCGACGCCAGTCCGGGATTGGCAATAGGACCGGGAGGAAGGCCTGTATGGCGGTACGTGTTGTAGGGCGAGTCTACTTCAAGGTCCGCGTAATAGAGCTTGCCCGGCCGACCAATCACAAACTGCACGGTAGCGCACGACTGCAGCAGCATACCGCGCCGCAGGCGGTTGTAGAAAACGCCAGCAATACGAGGACGCTCCTGGCTTTTCACAGCCTCGCGCTCCACAATCGAGGCCATAGTCAGCACTTGGTGCAGGTTGTGCTGCTCACGCTTGGGGGACGCCGCGAACAGGGGGGGCACTACAGCATCAAACCGTGCGACCATGGTGCGGATAACAAAGTCCGGACTCGCATTAGGGAAAAATTCATACGTATCCGGGAACAGGTATCCTTCGAGACGGTGCACCGTGTTGTAGGGGATCTGCGCGAGATATGCATAGGGCAAGGAGATATTTGCGGCTGCAGCTAAAAACTCTGCTTGACTAAACACCCCTTGCGCCTCAAAGATGCGTCCAATCTCGGGTAGGCTCACGCCCTCGGGGATGGTCACGCGCACTGCGGTGTTAACGACTTGGCCTGCGCTCATTTTCGTTATAATCTCACGTAAACTCATGCTAGGCGCGAGCTCGTAGATACCAGCCTGTAGCGCGTGGGTTTTCCCATACCAACGCACAGCAAACACAAAGGCAGCGGAGCTTCGCACCATGCCTGCCCGCTTTAACTCCGCGGCAATCACCGACGCAGAACTGCCGCTTGGGATGTTGACGCGCCGCCCTTCGCCAAGGCCTGCCGGCGCAAAGAGTGAGGCAATAGACACTGCCCCAAGTAACGCAAGGGAACCTGCGCCTGCTGCAAGAGGGCGCCAATTGCGCTTAACCCAAGCCCTAATCAACAGGATGAGCTGCAGGAGAGGTGTGCCTAAATGTAAAGGGAAACGTTGGCTGGGGATAATCGCGCATCAGCTCCAATCGCTAGAGCTAGTCTCTCGGCATCTGCCCGCATTTCGCTGGAACGACATCTCCGAGAGGCTGAATATGAGCCTAACTTAAGTATAACAGAAAAACTAAAAGAGCGGGGGGTTGCAGTGAACATCCCGCTTAGGATTACGAAGCACTATTTCTCAGTTTCGTCTTCGAGTTCTAGTTCTGGATCGAGGTCCTCTTCCTCTTCAAGCATGCTCTCCCACTCGGCAACAACTTTCTCCCATTCTTGGTCATCATCGATATCTACTAGTACATCGTCCCCGTCCGCATCGGTCTCAAGGCGCATAATCAGCGCTTCGTCCTCGTCGGCTTCTTCGTCATCGAGGGGGAACAGCACGGCATAGCGATTTCCTTCTACCTCTAGGACATCGATAATCTGAAACTCAAACTCGTTGCCTTCGTCATCCGTGAGTACAACAACCTCGTCGCGTTCATTCTCAGCCATTGGCAAAAAAACACCTCTTTCGCATTCACAGCTACATTTTACTCCAGGCAAGTAGTCAAGTCAAATGGGCTTGCGACTGACGGTCAAGAAATGACTGCAAGATAAGTTGGGCTGCTAGCATGTCCACTACTTGTTTGCGCTTCTGCCTAGATGTGTCGGCTAATAGCAGCGTCTGCGTGGCGATGCGGGTGCTAAAACGCTCGTCCACGTAACTTAAGGGGACATGGGTTTTAGCGGAGAGTGCTGCGGCAAAGTGTTTTACTTTTTCCGCCTGTGGACCGACTGTGTTGTTGAGCGATACGGGAAGCCCAATGACAATCAGACGAATTTCCCAAGCGGCGATAAGTTCTACTATGCACTTTAGGTCTTGTGCTAGTGACCGCCGCGCAATAGTCTTAAGCCCCTGCGCGGTAATCCCAAGCGGATCGCTGACAGCCACCCCAATCTTCTTCTCCCCCACATCTAGCCCTAGTATGCGCGCTACCTGCAACTTAAATCACCTTCACGTTAAAATCGCGGCAGTGGGCGACGCAGTACCCACACAACACGCACTGAGCTTCGTTAACCACAGCCTTGCCCGAGGCAAGTGACAAGGCCCCCTGCGGACAATAGCGCACGCAAACGCCGCAACCCGTGCACCATGGCTCAATGAGCACTTGGCGTTTGCTCTTTCCTGCACAGTAATCCGGAGGGAAAGCGCCGTGAGAAAACAGAGTGCAATTAGCGTACACATCCACGGGCGAGCTCATGCCCACAGCCACAGCGGCAACCCCGGGCAATTCCCGCACATAGGACAGCGCTGCGTGGGCATCTTTGTGCAGCGAGCCACCCCCTAACGCCTTCATGGCGTAAATACCTTTGTTCGCTTTTCGGGCGTCGAAGATGGCCCGAGCCATGTCCTCTCGCGAACCATCCACAATGCCGATGCCCGCTTTATTAATCAGCGGATGAATCACGTCAATCTCTTTGTACTCTAGTGCGGCGCGTACGCCAGCCACATGGTGTGTGGAAATACCCACGGCGCGCACATAGCCCTGCTCGCGCTTACGGAGCAGGTATTCCAGTGCCTGCGCATGGCCGCGGAGAGTGTGCACGGACTCCTGCTCGTGAAGAAGAAAAATGTCGATGTACTCTCTGTTAAGACTCCGTAAGGCTTGCGCCAAGCTCTGCTCCATGCCTGCTGCATCCGCGGCGTAGCTTTTGGTGGCAATCACCACTTTGTGCATGTGCTCGGCTAGTCCTGAGGCCAAATGCGGATAGGTGCCGTAGAGCTCCGCCGTGTCAAAGAAGTTGACACCAAGTTCAAACGCAACACAGAGGAGCCTGCCTCCCTCCTCTGGAGTCAGGCCCTTCTGCAGGGGTCCAAGCGTGAGTGTACCGTAACACAGCTCGGATACCTCGATGTTCCGGCACAGCGGTACTAGCCGCATTAGCGCCGTTCAAGGTAGCTGTTGATGAGTTCCTCTAAGATTTCATCGCGCTCTACTCGGCGGATGATGTTGCGCGCGTTTTGGTGGTAAGTGATATAGGCAGGGTCGCCTGACAAGAGATATCCCGTGATGTGGAAAGTAGGGTTATATCCCTTCTCCTTCAGCGCGTCGGACACCTGCTGCAGCACCTCGCGCACCTGTTGACGACGGTCTGTTTCGATTTTTTGGATAACTCTCGTCTCATCCATGCGCTCTCCCATGCAAAGCCCTCCCGCTGCTAAACTCTCCCTCTGACTAATAGTATCATCCCCGCGTTTGCGGTAGTCCACAAGTTACATTCTGTCATCAGCTTGTCACATTCTAAGTTGTGCTGCAACCAGAGTAACTACGGCTTTAAGCGCGGCTGGCAAGCGACTGGGGTCCTTGCCCCCGGCTTGGGCCATGGTCGGTTTGCCACCGCCACCGCCACCGGTCAGTTTGGCTACCTCGCGGATAAGGTTCCCAGCGTGTAGCCCATGCGCGAGTAGATCCTCGCTCACCATGGCAATCAGCGCCACTTTATCTTCTTGTACCGCGCCGAGCACAGCGACACCGGAGGGCAGTTTATCGCGCACTGCATCAGCGACGGCACGCAAAGCGTCTACGTCTTTGGCCTGCACTTGACATGCCACCACTTTAATACCCGCCACTTCGTCGGCACCCGCCACAAAGTCTGCGGCCGCGAGAGAAGCAAGCTTAGCATGGAGCCGCTCTGCGTCCTTAGCTGCTTCCTTGCCTTGTTCCAGCACAGATTCAAGCCTCCGTTGCGCTTCATCGGGTTTTGTCTTAAGGGTATGGATCAGCGTATCCAGCAGTGAAAGACGTCCCTTAGCATGAAGGTAAGCCTCTCTCCCAGAAACTGCTTCGATGCGACGGAGCCCCGCGCCAATGCCGCCTTCACTCAACAGGAGACAGAGCCCCACGGCAGAAGTCGTAGCAAGGTGAGTTCCGCCGCACAACTCGCTAGTAACCTCTCCCATGCGCACTACGCGCACTTCGCTCCCGTACTTTTCCCCAAACAGCGCCGTAGCTCCCCCCGCCTTAGCGTCCTCTAAAGTCATGTACGCACTTTCAACCGGCAAGCTCGCTAAGATGTGGGCGTTGATTTCCGCTTCAATTGCGGCGAGTTCATCCTGCGTTAGGGCCGTAAAATGGGAGAAGTCAAAGCGCAAGCGGTCGGGCTCGACCAATGACCCTGCTTGCTGGACATGGCTTCCCAGTACCCGGCGTAACGCGGCATGCAAAAGGTGCGTGGCGGTATGGGCGCGCGCTAGCGCCTGCCGCAGGGCGTTATCCACGTCGGCCGAGACAAAGTCGCCTAGAGAGAGAGTGCCGTGAGTTAGCTCCCCCACATGTAGGCAGAAGTCGCCAAAGTACTTCTGCGTATCCTCCACCCTAAACTCCCCGCCCTTAAAGCGGATGTGCCCTCGGTCGCCTACTTGCCCGCCGCTCTCGGCATAAAAAGGTGTGCAATCAAGGAGGACAGCGCCCCCCTCTCCGGGGCTGAGCACTTCTGTAGGTTTGCCGTCAATCAGTAGCCCGACAACGGTAGCCTCCCCACCTGTGCCCTCTAACCCTGTAAAGCGTGTGGGTGGCAAGGCAGCGAAGTAATTAACCTTGCCAAAATCGCTCCCCACATCGAGACGAGCAGAACGCGCGCGCTGACGCTGCTCCTCCATAGCCTTGGCAAAACCGTCGCTGTCTACGGTGAGGCCGTGCTCACGCGCTAAGTCTGTGGTTAGGTCTAAGGGGAAACCAAAGGTGTCATAAAGGCGGAAGGCCTGTTCACCGCTTAGCTCCTTTGCCCCTGCAGCCGCAAGCTCCCGCGCGAGGTGCAAAAAGAGCTGAGTCCCCTCATCGAGCGTCTCTAGAAACCGCTCCTCTTCGCGGCGCACAATACGCGAGACATAGTCTTGTTTTTCGCTGAGCTCAGGGTAGGCTTGCGACATCACGCCTGCCACTAGCGGCACCATATCGCAGAGAAAAGGACGCTTAAGACCAAGCTGTCCGCCGAAGCGCACGGCACGACGCAGCAAGCGCCTGATCACGTACCCGCGACCTTCATTGGCGGGAACGGCCCCATCGGCGATAGCAAAGCTAATAGCGCGCACATGGTCGGCAATGACGTTGATGGCCATTTGATGCCCGCTGTAACTCCGCCCCGTCAGCTTTTCTACATGCCTGATGTAGGGGAGGAAAAGGTCTGTGCCATAGTTAGTGTCGGCACCCTGCACCACAGAGGCCAGACGCTCGAGCCCCATGCCGGTGTCTATGTTTTTGCGCGGCAGTGGCGTGTATGTCCCGTCCTCATTGTGATTGTACTGTGAAAATACTAGATTCCAGACTTCTAAGTAGCGCTCACAGTCGCACCCGGGAGCGCACTTTGGGTTTTCACAGGCATACTTACTGCCGCGGTCATAGTATATTTCGGAGTTAGGACCGCATGGACCGGGCCCGATATCCCAGAAGTTATCCTGCAGCTTAACGATGCGTTCCGCTGGGACGCCTACTTTCTCGCGCCAAAGGGACAGCGCTTCTTCGTCTTCGGGATGAACGCTAATCCAAAGGCTCTCCGGCGAAAACCCCACTATCCCCGTCATATACTCATACGCCCAGACAATGGCTTCTTCTTTGAAGTAATCGCCAATCGAGAAATTGCCGAGCATCTCAAACAGCGTGTGGTGCCGTGCCGTTCTACCTACGTTTTCTATATCGTTGGTGCGGATAGACTTTTGGCTGTTCGCTAGGCGGGGATTTGGCGGCACCTGTTGACCGGAAAAATAGGGCTTCAGCGTGGCCACGCCGCTGTTTATCCACAGCAACGTCGGATCGTCGACGGGCACAAGCGACGCGCTAGGCAGCACGGCATGCCCCTTGCTGCGGAAGAAATCGAGGAATGATGATCGTAATTCGTTGGCGGTTTGGAATCTCATTAGTGCGGCCTCCTTGTGTGTGTTTGAGTTTAGCTGCTGCGAGTGGCTATCCGCTATCCGCTTTCCGCTTAAGGGCTGTCCGCTGTCCGCTGTAAGCCGTACGCTACTGAGCACTGGGAACTGGGCACTGAGCACTGAGCACTGGGCACTGGGCACTGGGCACTCAAAAGTCACGTCTCCTCCAGCAGGAAGTCCAGAAGATTGATCTGCTTAATCCCATTCTCTCCCATGCCGACATCGTCCATGGTGACAATATACTTTGGATAGTGATCGGCAACCTTTTTGAGGGGGGATATTTCCCTTTGATAGGCGTTTAAATCCAAGATGCTTGCCGCAACTTGGAAATAGACTCTGTCGCCTCCGCTGTGGGCGACAAAATCTATTTCCAAATCCCCGACCTTGCCGATATCAATGCTAAAGCCCCGCCGCAGGAGCTCCAAATACACAATGTTTTCAAGTAAATGTCCGATGTCGGCATGTTTGTCGCCAAGCAGTAGCCGCCGGAGGCCAATGTCCACAAGATAGTATTTTTCAAGGGATTTCAGATGCTGCTTGCCCTTAATGTCATATCGGCCGGCTTTATACAGGATATACGATTCCATGAGTGATTCAAGATAGTTCTCAACGGTAATCGGAGACGTTTTTCTGCCGTAGGAGGTCAGGCTGTCGGCTACTTTTTTCGCGGAGATTATGCTCCCGACATTGTCAAAAAGAAACTTAGTTACGCTTTCTAGCAGGTGAACATCGCTTATTCTCTTTCTTGCCACAATATCCTTCAGCAAAACGGTGTTGTAGATGCCTGAGAGGTAGTCTCTCCGGATATAGTCATCTTCAAGGCGAGCGGCGTAGGGGAAACCTCCGTATTTATAGTACGCATTCCAAGTGTCGCGCTTAACGCCCCCCACAAGTTCGTAGTACTCCGCAAAGGAGAGCGGGAGCATTTGCAGCTCGATATACCGACCGGAGAGCAAAGTGGCAAGTTCACCGGATAGCATATAGGCGTTTGAGCCGGTGATGTACAGATCCATATTGCGCTTAAGAAATAGGGAGTTCACTGCCTTCTCAAACTGCGGCACTGCCTGCACTTCGTCCAAGAATACATAGGTCATCTTGTCTGGGACAAGCCGCTGTTCTACATAAGCATGCAGGACTCTGTAATCCAGCAAATGCTCGTTTGCCACATCCTCAAAATTGACGGAAACAACCTGATGCTCCAAAACGCCGCAGTTCCTCAGATATGTCTGAAACTGCTGAAGTAGCGTAGATTTTCCGCATCGCCGCACCCCGGTTATAACCTTGATGATCTGTTTGTCCTTTAGTTTTTGCAGCTTTTCCAGGTAGCGTTTGCGCAGGACCATTTTCTCCACCTCTTTTTGTACTATACTATAAAAACTTTGCGATGTCCACATGTTTTTATATTAGGAGACCATCAAGGCAGCACCAGCATCCAAGTCAGCAGGCCACAAACAGGAATACCCCTCCCACACTGCTGTCGGCTGTAGCCCACAGAATGTGCGGCAGGGGTATTGGGTTATCTGCCAGAGCGGCAACTCGCTTACTCCACAACCTCCGCAGCATCCTCCGCCAATTCACGCATTACGCATCTGCCTTTAGCCGCCATTTTGCCGACGAGATCCCCCAACGCCGACCGCTCATGCGTTGTCAGCTGCATGCCGTAGTACACTCCCACTAGGCCGCCAATAATTACCCCCGCGATAAACCCTTTGCGCATCGTTGTCCCTCCATTCAAGTTAAGCTTGCGTCAACCGCAGAGTCGGATATAGATACTACGCTGCCATCATCCAGAATCTCGTAAACGACTACGCCTTGCTTACCGACGGCAAACTCAACGCAACAGTCTCCGCAGTAAAACTGCAGCAGGCCTACCCGGCCGAGCGCGCGGCTGTTACACATCGGGCATCGCGTCAGTTTCATCGTTCACTCCCCGTTCCCCGTTAAGACTCACCGGCTCGTCAGGCACAATCATGTTTTCCTCACCTAAGACAACGTTCTCGACTAACGGGATGATTGAACGACCTGTGAGAAAATCCCCCCTAATCCTCCCGCCGCCCACTACGTAGTCGCCGCAATACAGGACAAGCGACTGGCCGGGAGTCGGTCCCCGCACAGGCCCGACAAATCGAACTACTGCCTGGTCGGCACCGATAACTGCGAGCGTACAAGGCGTATCCTGCGCCGAATAGCGCACCTTACCCATAAGCATGGTCGCCGGTGAAGGGACTTCTAAGAAATGCAAATCTGCAATGACTACTTCCCGCCGCATAAGCCGGTCGGACTCGCCTACTACAACGTGGTTTTTCTCTGCATCTATCGTAAGGACATAGAGGGGAACCGGCGAAGTGAGGCCAAGACCTTTGCGTTGCCCAACCGTGTAATTGAAAATCCCCGTATGAGTGCCTAGAATGCGCCCGCTCTCGTCAATTATGCTGCCGGGTGCGTCGCGCACCCCTGCGCGACGCAGGAAGGAGCGGTAATCGTTATCGGGCACAAAGCAGATTTCTTGGCTGTCAGGCTTATCTGCTACACTCAGGTCTAAGCGAGACGCGATGCGCCTCACTTCGCTTTTCTCTAAGCCACCGAGGGGGAAAAGCGTCGATGAAAGCTCCGCTTCGGTCATGCGAAACAGCATATAGGTCTGGTCCTTACGCCTGTCGACAGCCTTCTTTAGCCGCAGACCACAGCTCTGACGCTCAATTTGGGCGTAGTGTCCCGTGGCTATAAAGTCACATTCCAGAGACCGCGCCTGCTGCAAAAAATGCGTAAAGCGGACGCGGCTGTTACAGGCGATGCACGGGTTAGGGGTCTGTCCTGCTTGATACTCGCTAATAAAAGGCTTCACGACGCACGCGCGAAACACCTCGCGGTAGTTAAGCACATAGTGCGGTATGCCAAGTTTCATGGCTACCTGGCGCGCGTCCTCTACAGCGGTGAGCGCACAGCATCCCCCTGGCACGGGTTCCAGTTCATCGTCAGCTATCCACAGCCGCATGGTGGCACCGATTACCTCGTGGCCTGCTTGCTGCAGCAGGTAAGCCGCTACCGCACTGTCAACGCCCCCGCTCATCCCCACTAACACTCGCGCCACGCCGTACACCTCGCCTTAATGCTGACTCCCCTGAATTTCCACCAGCGCGGAAATTCATTTAAGACAACACTCTGCGGATCCTTGCCAAGGCCTCGTCAATACCGTGTTCAGTTACGTGCAAATGCGTCACAAATCTAACGGTGTCTGGTCCCATGCTTAGCATTTTAACCCCTACTGCGCTAAGACGCTCCTGCAAGATAAAGGCAGATACGCCAAGCCGTTTAGTGTTGGCCATCACGATATTTGTTTGGACTGATTCTAGGCTAAGCTCGAACTTGAGATCTGAGAGCCCCAGAGCAAGCCTACAGGCACGGCGGTGATCATCAGACAGCCTTTCTACATTGTGTGTAAGGGCAAACAGCCCCGCTGCGGCGATAATTCCAGCTTGGCGCATGCCGCCGCCAAGCATTTTGCGTACTTTACGCGCACGGGCAATAAACTCGCTGTCGCCAAGCAGCACCGAACCTACGGGAGCACCGAGACCCTTGGACAGGCAGAGGCTAATGGAGTGGCATGGAGTGCTTAGTTCGCTCACAGGCCGTCCCAAGGCGACCGCCGCGTTAAAGATGCGCGCGCCATCTAGATGCAGCGGCATACCGTGTTGGTCCGCGACCTGTCTCAGATCGCGTGTTTGCGCGGTGCTTATCACCGTACCGCCCGCGCGGTTATGCGTGTTTTCGATACAGATAAGTCCGGTCGGCGGACAATGGATATCGTTTTCGCGGATGTTGGCCTTGACGTTCTCCGGAGTAAGAGCCCCATGTACGCCCTGTACGCGCCGGGGGATCAGCCCACCTAATGCGGACATGCCGCCTACTTCGTACATAAAGATGTGCGACTCTGCCTCAAGGATAACCTCGTCGCCGCGCTTACAGTGCGTTAAAAGCGCAATCAAGTTACCCTGGGTACCGCTCGGCACATAGAGAGCGCTCTCTTTGCCTAAGAGCGCAGCGACCTTTTCCTCGAGGGAATTGGCCGTCGGGTCTTCACCGTAGACATCGTCGCCCACCTCGGCGCGATACATCGCCTCCCGCATTTTGTCACACGGGGTCGTGATGGTGTCACTGCGTAAATCTATAGTCTTCATTTGAACCTCTAGAGATACGGCGCAAGCCGACTCATAATCATCTGCTTAGACATTAGACCGACCAAACGCGTGGCTTCTTTTCCGTCCTTAATGAGGATAAGCGTGGGCAAACTCATAATGCCAAGTTCCATCGCCAAAGACATGTTCTCATCTGAGTTTACCTTCACGACCTTGAGCTTGCCGAGCTGCTCGGTGGCTAACTGCTCAAGTATTGGTGCCAACATGCGGCAAGGATTGCACCATGCCGCCCAAACGTCGACTAGCACCGGTTGCGTGGATTGCAGGACTTCAGCCCTAAAGTTTGCTTGAATTACAGTGACTACATTGCCAGCCATAAATATCAACTCTCCTTATCATCGGTGGTAGTACAAACTATAATGAGACGGTAACCTGCTTGTCGACGAATGTAAGGGTCCACGACAAATTTAAGCAGCACGAATGCGCTCACGAGACCGAGTAGGCCGAAAAGCAAAGCTTGCGTCTCGGTTAACCCAAACCACATACTGAGGCCGACACCTGCGAACAAAAACAGCACAGGCACTATGTAAATAAGAAAGGCTGCCTGAAGCACTTGTCGGTCGCTGAGCTCTAGGCTCACGGTATCGCCTACCTCAGCTTGAGCGCGGTTGTCTGCCGTAACCGCGACTTCCTTAGTTTCGTGCCCCATGACGCATTTATGTCGGCACTCCGCGCAGGCGGAATGCTTTCTCACCTTGACTGTAGCCGTGCTCCCGTACACTGCCATGACCTCGCCGACTTGACGCAAGCTAAAACCCCCTTCTCGTCAATTGTACAACCAGCGGTATTGTTGGTCAAACGACACAAAACAAGCTGCCCTAAACTTAGGACAGCCCCAAAATATAGCCCCGCGATTGCCGTGCGCCCTTCGTTTTGAACCTGCTCTCCGCAGGTGGGTGACCTCCCTCGTTATCGCGCGAATCCGTCTAGCGGCTACCACTTGATAACGAGCCTTGGTTTCCCGTTTTGTTGGTGTTAGGAACAAAACTCTTAGGCTTCACGCACATCGCAGGGAAAAGTATTTCTTGTTGGCACTATATTAACACGTGAAACCGTAGTCGCGCAAGAGCAATTGTGTCATTCCCGGCATACACTAGATTAAGAAATACCTGTGAAGTGTTAGGTATGGAATTAAGTGCCATTTTGGTGTTCCTAGCGGTCATTGTCGAGCAAGTGGTAGGAATTATTAAGAGCGCTTTCCCCAAAGTGCGCAACCACTACTCGGCGCTAGCGGCTATCGTGGTAGGCATGCCCTATGTGTCAGCACAAGAGTGGGAGTTTTGTCTGCCCTAAACGTGCCTATCGCTTACCCCATCATTGACTGCATTGTCAGCGGGCTGTTGATCTCGCGCGGCGCCAACCTCATCCACGACCTGCTGCACAATTTCTCGCGCTACACACGTAACAGCAGCGCTACAAGGAAGTAGCTTACTGCCCTTCCCTGTGGCCTAACTTCAGGTCGCGCAAAAGCTTATCCGGCACGCGATTTGGCGCCGTGGTCATTAAGCACTGTGCACTCGTGGTCTTTGGGAATGCAATGCAGTCGCGGATTGACTCGCGTCCTGCCAAGAGCATCACCAAGCGGTCAAGCCCCAAGGCGATACCGCCGTGCGGCGGTGTGCCGTACTCGAAGGCCTCGAGCAAAAAGCCAAATTTCTCGTTGCACTCCAGAGGCGTAAGGCCGAGGCAAGCGAACATACGCTCCTGCAGCTCACGGCTGTGGATACGAATGCTACCTCCTCCAAGCTCTACCCCATTCAAGACGAGGTCATAGGCGCGTGCCCGAGCTTCCCCGGGCGCCGTTGCCACTTTACCGAGATCCGCAGGCAGCGGCGAGGTAAAGGGGTGATGGCAGGCGGAGTAGCGGCTCTCTTCTTCGTCCCACTCCAAGAGCGGAAACTCAGTCACCCATAGGTAATTGAACTCGCCACTTTTGCGGAGCCCCAACTGCTCGGCTAAATGCAGCCTTACTGCCCCAAGTGCGGTTAAGGCCACTTTGGGCTGGCCCGCTACGAACAAGAGAAGGTCGCCGGGCGCGGCGGCAAGCCTCGCGAGGACATTTTCGAGCACTTCCGGACTCATGAACTTGGCGATTGGCGAACGCACGCCGCTCGGTTCTATGGCCATCCAAGCTAATCCCTTGGCACCGTACTTCGCGGCTAATTCGCTTAGCGCGTCTATTTCCTTGCGGCTGTAGCCGCCGCACCCTGTGGCATTCAGTGCGCGCACTGTGCCACTTTTGGCTGCTTCGACAAACACCTTAAAGTCACACTGCGACACAACGTCAGTCACATCCACTAGCTCTAGGCCAAAGCGGGTGTCGGGCTTGTCGGAACCAAAGCGGTTCATGGCTTCGCGGTAAGTCAGCCGCGGGAAGGGAGCTGACACGCTCACGCCTAGAGCCTCTCCGGAGACGTGCGCAATCAAGCCTTCGGTTAGAGCCTGCACGTCTGCCTCGGCGACAAAGGACATCTCTATATCAATCTGGGTGAATTCCGGCTGACGGTCGGCACGCAAATCCTCATCGCGGAAACAACGCGCTAGCTGAAAATACTTGTCATACCCCGCAACCATCAGTAGCTGCTTAAAGAGCTGCGGCGACTGGGGCAGCGCGTAGAACAAGCCGGGATTTACGCGGCTAGGCACGACATAGTCCCGCGCTCCTTCGGGCGTAGAACGGGTCAGTTGTGGGGTTTCGATTTCGAGAAAGCCCTCGCTGTCAAGGAAACTCCGCGCGGCCATGGCGACTTTGTGCCTTAGAATAAGAGCGCTCTGCAGTTCCGGCCGCCTTAGGTCTAAATAGCGGTAGCGCAGGCGCAAGCTCTCGTCTGCTTTGAGATCGGGCTGAATGTAAAAGGGGGGTGTCTTGGCCGCATTAAACACAGTGAGCTGATGTGCCCGCACCTCTATTCCCCCCGTAGCCATGTGGCGATTGATGCCTTCTTCCGGTCGCAAGGTGACGCGACCTACTACCTCAATTACGTACTCGCCGCGCAGGCACTCCGCCACGCTGTGTACGTCCTTTTCTTCCGGGGAAAAGACCAATTGCACCACCCCGCTAATATCGCGCAGGTCGACAAAAATCAGCCCGCCGAGGTCGCGGCGCTTAGCTACCCAGCCGCAAAGCCTAATCTCTTCTCCTACCATACGGCTGTCCACCTGACCGGCAAACGAACGCTTAAGACTCATCTTTCTTCCTCCATGCGCAGAGCAGTGCGCGTTTCTCGTCTAGCAACTCGGGCAACCGCTTGAGGTATAGGGCCGCATCCTTAGGATTAGCATGACGCCGCCACGCTTCGCCGGGCACCGGGAAGATGCTGTTGGCCCCGGCACCTACTCCGATGACCCCGTGCGTCTCAGCAATCATCATGATATTGTACAGGCATTCCTTACCCGGCACTGACCAGCCGGTATTCTCGAGCCCCCCTAAGATGGCGCGCTGCCGATAAAGATAATACGGGTGCATGAACGGCCGAAGCTTCGTTGCGGCTAAGTCACTCGCCTCGCGGGCGTCTTTATCGCTCATCCTCTCCCACGCCTCGCCGCCACCAAAGCGTGAAGCGCGCTTAGGCGAAAACATATGCAGGGTAATGCTCTCCGGCTTAAGTCCTATTACCTGCTCGAGGCTCGCGCCAATTTCCCGCGGCGTCTCCCTAGGCAGTCCAACTATTAGATCCATATTGATGTTCGCAAAGCCTAGGCTCCGCGCAAGGGCAAAGCTCTCCCTTACGTCTTGAGCCGAATGGCGGCGCCCGATGACGGCCAGCGTCTCGTCGTGCATGCTTTGCGGGTTAATGGAAAGGCGGTAACCACGCGGGATGGAGGCTAACTTGCTTTCGTCTAGCGTCTCCGGACGACCGGCCTCAAACGTCCCCTCTGTCTGGTTTTCCCAAGCGGGACAGGCACTGAGCGCGTCCAGCAACGCGTGAATCTGTGTCGCGTCAAGCGTGCTCGGCGTACCCCCGCCAATATACAGGGCGCACAGCTTAAGCCCCAGTCTATACATTTCTTCCGCGACCGCTTTAATCTCAAGCAGTAGTCCGGCAAAGTATTGCTCTCGCTTAGCACGTCGGTACTGCTCTAGGCTGTGACTGGGGAAACTGCAATATGCACAGCGCGAGGGACAGAAGGGAACACTCACATACATGGCCACAAGTTCGCTGCGACCGCCCTGCGGCGCAAGGATTCTCTGCTGCGTAAGCGCTACCTCTACTAGGAGGCGGGCGCGAGAGACATCAACCCCGCGCTCGAGTACCAAGCGATGCGCAATTTCCGCTGGAGGAAAGCCAAGCGCGAGCATATTAGCCGCAAGTTTTCCCGGGCGAACCCCGACTAAGTCTCCGTATGGCTTGCTTACCAATAGCGATTGCTCATCCTCTCTCTGCCGATGGTCGTAATTGGCCCATGGCCGGGGTACACCTCTACCTCGGCTGGCAGCTGCTTGAGGCGGCCAAGCGAGCGCAGGAGAGTCTTGTGGTTACCGCCCGGGAGGTCTGACCGGCCAATACTCCCGCGAAACAAGGTGTCGCCTGCGAACAGCACTTGCTCTGTGGCGCTATAAAAACAGCAGGAACCGGGCGTGTGCCCAGGGGTGGCCAGTACGGTGAACTCAATTCCTGCCAAGTTGACCGTGGCGGCGTCAGCTAGCTCCATGTCGGGTACAACGGCCTCGGTTAAACCTAGGAGCCTGGCAATCTCATTGTCTGTCGCGCGTAAAAGATAACCGTCAGCCGGGTGAGCGATGATGGAGCAGCCGGTTAACCGCCTGAGTGCTGCGGCCGCCGCCACGTGGTCGGCGTGACCGTGGGTAAGAAGTATGCTGCTCGGCGTTACTTGCTCGCCCGCTAGCGCAGCCACAATGCTGTTCACATCCGCCCCGGGGTCAACTACGGCGGCGTCGTTGTTATGGACCACTATGTAGCAGTTCGTCCCAAGATTCCCGACAGGTAAAGTTAGAACTCTCATCTAAATCCTCCGTTAAAATTGCTTCGCGCTGTCAAGCAGTATGGTCACCGGGCCAGAATTAACGAGTGCAATCTCCATCATCGCCCCGAATACGCCTGTTTTTACGCTACCTATGCGCTGCCTAAGCTCTGCTACACACTGGTCAAAGAGGTCAATTGCGTCTCTGGGGGCAGCGGCGGCGGAGAAACTCGGGCGCTTGCCGCGGCGGCAATCCCCAAGCAGCGTAAACTGCGACACTGCCAAGACTTCGCCACCTGCTTCCCTGACGCAGAGGTTCATCTTGCCCTCGCCGTCGGGGAAAACGCGCAACCCTGCTATCTTCTCGGCTAGGTACCTAGCGTCGCAAGGGGTATCAGTTTGAGCTACCCCGAGCAGCACCAACAAACCGGTGCTAATGCCTGCCACAATCTCCCCTTCCACGGACACTTGCGCCCCACTAACTCGTTGTACTACTGCTCGCACTTGTCTCGCCCTCTCTGTGTGGGGTGACGTAGGTCACACGTCGTACCGTAAACACGTCGCGCAACTTGCGTAATCTCACTAACACGCGCTCTAAATGAATGAGGTCCTTAACGACAATGGTGAATCTCACGTGAGCTTCCTGCTCCTTTGTTGCTCGGGCCTGCATCGCGGCAATATTGGTCTTGTACTCAGACAAGGAGTGCACTACCTCCGCCAACAAACCAGGCCTGTCCATGCCGATAAGCTCTACCCTTACGGGATAACCCGGGGCAGTGTGATTGCCCCAACTGACGGAAATCATCCGCTCCTTTTCCCGTTGCAGTGATGGCACATTAGGGCAGCTACCGGTGTGTACAGTAACTCCACGCCCGCGCGTTACAAACCCGATAATCTCATCCCCTGGTAAAGGGTTGCAGCACTTAGCAAACTTAAGCAAAGCGTTGTCAAGTCCCACTACTTGTACTTCAGCGAAGGGACTCGCAGGCGCGGTGGGCGGCAGCACTGGTTCTGGCGCATCGAGAGGCTTATTGCGCGCGTAGAGCGCCGTCAGACGGTTCACCACCTGTACTAGGCTGACCGCGCCGTAACCAATTGCCGCCAACAAGTCCTCGTCCGACAGGTAGTTTAGCTGCTCGGCCGCCTCCTCTAAGTATGCGTCCACCATCAGCTCGTCCACCGGCAAAAGGAGACGCCTGAGTTCCCGCTGCAGCAAGTCGTGCCCGCGCTCGATGTTTTCTGCTTTCTGTTCTTTTCTGAACCACTGTCGAATTTTGCTGCGCGCCTGCGGCGTGCGCACTAGCTTCATCCAGTCGCGGCTTGGCCCGTTCGTTTGCTTAGAGGTAATTATCTCTACGATATCGCCTGTTTTTAGCTCGTGAGTAAGCGGCACCATGCGTCCGTTTACCTTGGCGCCTACGCAGCGATGCCCAACGTCGGTGTGCACGCGATACGCGAAATCAAGCGGCACTGAACCGACCGGCAGATCCAAGACATCCCCTTTGGGCGTAAATACAAACACCTCGTCCGTAAACAAGTCCATCTTAAGACCATCTACAAACTCCTCTGCGCCGCACAGCTCCTGCTGCCACTCCAGAATGGAACGCAGCCACGTAAGTTTGTTGATCAGGCCCTTTTCTAGTTTGCTGCCCTCCTTGTACGCCCAGTGTGCCGCAATACCGTGCTCGGCGACCTGATGCATCGCCAAGGTTCTGATTTGAAACTCAAGCGGCTGCCCGCGCTCCCCGACGACGGTTGTATGCAGACTCTGGTACATGTTAGGCTTGGGCGTACCAATGTAATCTTTTATGCGCCCCGGAATTGGGTGCCAGAGATTGTGCACTATGCCAAGTACGGCGTAGCAGTCGCCGACCGTGTCAACGATGACGCGGAGCGCCGTAAGGTCAAAAATCTCCTCGAAGCTCCGCCCGGCCTGCAGCTTCTTGTAGATGCTGTAGAAGTGCTTGGGGCGACCACCTACGTCAGCTCTAATGCCAGCCTCGGCGATGTGACGGCGCAAGGTCCCCAGCACCTCGGCAATAACTGCCTCCCTGTCTTCGCGTCTCGCCGCCACGCGCGCCGCGACATCGCGGTAGGCTGTCGGTTCGAGGTAGTGAAAGGCTAGGTCCTCAAGCTCCCACTGCATGCTGCTAATCCCTAAGCGATGGGCCAAGGGAGCATAAATGTCAAGTGTTTCTTTAGCGGTAGTTTTCTGCTTAAGTGGAGCCCTAAACTTCAGAGTGCGCATATTATGCAGGCGATCCGCGAGTTTAATCAGCACTACCCGCAAGTCCTCGGCCATAGCGAGGAACACCTTGCGCAGGGACTCTGCCTGCTGTTCCTGCTGACTTCTGTACTCGAGCCGCGAAAGCTTCGTTACGCCGTCCACCAATTTGGCCACGCGGGGCCCAAACTCCTGTGTAACTTGCGGCAGGCTACTCTCCGTATCTTCCGCTACGTCATGCAAGATTGCTGCAGCGAGCGTCTCCATATCCATGTGGATGTCGGCAAGGATAAGCGCTACCTCAAGTGGGTGACCGATGTACTCGTCCCCAGACTCTCTTAACTGACCGGCGTGGGCCCGCTCGGCAAAGTCAAAAGCCCGCCTGAGCACCGTCACGTCGGCCTGCGGACTGTGTACTTTCACCCGCGCTACCAGAGTCCCAAAGAGATCTGCCTTGTCCATGTCCTCGCCCCCGCGCTGGTGCCTGATGCCTTAATACTGAATTAGGGAATAAACGGGATAGCCACTAAGTAATTTGCGCCCGTCAAGCGCAGTCAACTCGATTAAGAAGGCTGCGCCAACGACCTTGCCGCCTAACGATTCCACTAGATCTACCGTAGAGCGAATGGTGCCGCCCGTCGCCAGCAAGTCGTCTACGACCAAGACGCGCGTACCTGCGGAAATCGCGTCTGCGTGGATTTCAAGCTTGTCCTCGCCATACTCTAACGTATAGGCGGCGCGGCGCGTCTTGGCTGGCAGTTTACCCGCCTTCCGCACCGGCACAAAACCTTTACTTAAGCTGTAAGCCAGAGGAACGCCGACAATAAACCCGCGTGCCTCAGGTGCCACGACAAGGTCAAATTCGAGGTCCCCGCATAGCGCGGCAAAGTCGTCAATGGCTTGTCGCAAGGCGGGGCCGTCCTTAAGCAAAGTGGTAATGTCCCGAAAGAGAATCCCCGGCTTCGGAAAATCCGGGATATCCCTAATCTTTTGCATGAGACCTTGACCAAGACCCGACATACTCATCCTCCTTGTTTGCTCCAAGCGGCGAGCGCCATAAAGGTAGCTGACTGAGACAAATCCTGCTTGGCTAAAGACTTAACCGCACAGCGCACGAGACCTTCATTGAAGCTAAATTCAAGCAAACCAAGTTCCGTGAAAACACGCAGTGCCGCAGCCGCCACGCTGTAGGCCACTGCTAGCGGCAGAGAAAACTCCTCTGCAAAGTCCGTAAGTGAGAAGCTTAGGCGATTCGCCGCAAACCGATACATGGCAAGGAGTGCCCGACGGTCAGGAACCAGCATGGGCAACTGCTCCTTACCACTATACATTACATCTTGGTCTACAAAAGAGCAAGCGGCACCTAAAGGTGGCGTTTCCGACCCTATGGGTGGGGCCGCTAGTATGCAGGTGTCGGCAGCGTCTAGCGTGAGTTCAGGGCGGAGTTCAAACCGAGCTCCCTTACGGCGCAGGTACATGGGTGTAAAGAGGTGGGGAGGCTGAAAAAAGGCGGACTTAAGCTCCGGTGTCAGGCGGGCAAAACGTGCATCAGACAGCACGGGCGACATCACTAGCCACCACTCTGCTCCGACCTTGAAATCCCGCAAGTGGAAAGATACCTGCACTTGACCGCGGAACTCCTCGCGACTAAGGCGGAAAGTGATGTCTAGCCGGTTCCCAGCCGCTAAGTCGTCAAAGCGCTCGGCTGCTCTAAACATAATCCCCGCGCCGGTTACGCCTTGCGCTGAAGCCCACATTATCCGCAGGTGCTCTCCCGCCTTGCCTACCAGCCTTTTGTCTGTGAGCGTAAGCTGCCCGCTGCTAAAGATAGGCTCGGGATTGCCCACGCCGAAAGGAGCCAGCAATTCAAGGGCTGCGGCTAGCTCGGTGTTTGCTTCCGCTACATCTAGTTCTGCATCAATACTTATGCGGCGTGTGAATAGCGCATCCGGCATTTCGTTAGCTACAGCCAAAAACGCATGGCGAAAGTCCGTGAGCTGCTCCTCCTTGAGAGTTAGACCCGCGGCTAGGCTATGTCCGCCGTACTTTATCAGCGTAGTAGAACACCGCGACAGCGCCGCGACAAGGTCAAAGCCTGGGATACTGCGGCCCGACCCTCGCCACTCCCCCTGCTCTCCCTGACAAAGCAAGATGCATGGGCGATAGAACTTCTCCACGAGGCGGGCGGCGACTATACCGACGACGCCGTGCGGCCACATTGGCGCGGACAAGACGAAAGCTTTTTCGCTAGGGTTCACTAGGGCTAGCGCTTCTATCAGCACCTCCTGTTCGATGCGCTGGCGCTCACGGTTCAGGGTGTCGAGTTTCTCGGCTATCGCCAAGGCTTTATCTGGCTCACGCGTGAGGAGCAGGCGCAAGGGCAGTGAGGCGTCGGCAATACGCCCGGCGGCATTAAGCCGCGGTGCCAGCGCAAACCCGATATGCCCTGCGCGTAAACTTTCGGGCTGTACTCCAGCCACTCGCATCAAGGCAGAGAACCCAAAAGACGGGGTTTTTAGAATCTCTAACCCCTTTTGTACATATAGTCTGTTTTCCCCCACGAGCGGTGCCACATCTGCCACGGTACCCACTGCGACCAAGTCTAGGAAGTCGCGTGCTGGCTCCCCTAGCAGAGCAACAGCCACTTTGTAGGCGACGCCAACACCCGCTAGTTCCTTAAAGGGGTATGCACACGTGCTAAGACGCGGGTTGATCACGGCTACCGCAGGCGGCAGGACACTGCCCGGCACATGGTGATCGGTAATAATCAGGTCTAGGCCGAGTGTCAGCGCTTCTTCGGCCTCCTTCACAGCCGTAATACCGCAATCTACGGTTACGACTACCGTACACCCCTTCTCTTTGGCCAGCATAAGCCCTTCCCGCTGCAGGCCGTAGCCGTCGTCGCGGGAGGGAATGTAAACATAGGCCCTTATCCCCATGGACGACAGGGCCTTAAACATAAGGGCGGCCGCAGTAAGGCCGTCCGCGTCGTAATCGCCGTGAATCATTACTTTCTCTTGGCTTTCACTGGCTAGCCTAAGCCTAGCCACAGCCGATGCCATGCCCTGCAGCAGGTAGGGGTCATGTTCATGCGAGAAATCCGGAAACAGGAAACGCTCTATTTCCTGCTCTGTAGTTAGCCCCCGCTGGTGCAAAATGCGCGTCAATACGGGGTGCAGGTGGTTGTTCACAACGCGTCCCCCCTTCTCTTTAAGGTTCGTGCTGCCCGCCAGAAATCCTGCCCGTCCTTATGTCCGTGAAACCAAAGTCGCCTTCCGCTCTTGCTCGACAATCGAAAGCAGCATCGGCGCGGTAATCTCGTCGATGATGTGCACGCTTCCCCCGGGCTGCTTCGGCAAGGCGGCTTAGTAGCCTTTGGTTCGGCTGCAGTCCCACGCAACACAGATTGATGCGCTGCCTGCCGATGTCCTTTGCTTGCTGCAGCACTTCTTCCATAGGGTCACCGGAGGCTAAGGCCATGGTTGGTATTCCGTCAGTAATGACGATAAGCAAGGACCTCTCACGGCAGGAGTACTTGCTGACATACCGCGCAGCGGTAAGGAGCCCGAGGGCCAAGGGCGTGAGCCCGCTTGGTTTAATTGACCTGAGCCCATTTTTTAGCAAAAGCTGGTTTCGGGTAAAGGGCACAGCGACCTCTACGCGGTCTTCCTGGAAGTAAATTACCGCGAGGCGGTCGTCCGTAGCATGCACCAATGCTCCGCTAGCATCTTAGCAGCTTTCATGCGTCGCCCCATCATACTGGCGCTAGCATCAATTAAGAGACAGAGTCTGGGCTACGCGAGGTGGTGGAGTGCACTTTGCGGCTGACGACCGCAGTCTCGCCAATGCGACATCCCTGCTCTAAGCTAAGTACATGGGCCAGTTTCTTGCCGAGTGAAAAGTGCTCACTCATCGCTTTCTCAGATCCTCTTCCGCTTGGACGCGGGAAACTACGGGAATATCTGTCAGACGTTTCGCCTGCAGAGGAGGGGCGACTACAGGGGTACCATCGCCCGTAGGTCGCGTTGCCCCCATGGCCCGTAAGTCATAGGTCTGTTGCAGTGCGGGCAGGCTGTTGTCTGGAGCATATGTACCGGCGCTAAGAACGCGGGCGAGCGGTGACGTTTCCTTCACTTCACTGCTAGTGTTAGCCAAGCCAGTGAAAAAATGATTGGTGGGAGGGGAAATTCGCGTTAGAGTTCTACTTTCACTAGGTCTCGGTCAATGAGGTTGATGCAGCGGGTGAGCTTCGCGGCGAGATGCGGAACCTCCCGCAGAGCGTGGCGCATCTGGCGTAGTAGGTCAATCTCTCGCCTTAGGAGTGTCACAATGTCCCCCTCATCGAGATTACATTGATTGAGGATTGTGGTGAGGTCTTCTCCTTTGGCCCACAGATATCCTATCGGCGAAAGGTAGCTAGTATACACAACCTCCTGTGCCTGAGTCTGAGTGCGTTCGCCGGCAAACCGGTTGATGAACGACCACCACTTGTGGAGTTTCAGATCTTCGCACGGGAGGACGGTGTCAAACTTGCACCAAGGATAATCTACCCCAAGCAGCAACGCAACGACCTCAGGCTCGGTTAGGTCCTCGAGCATGCCCGCAAAAATGAGTTCTGTGATTAAGAGTTCTTGGATATAGATCTGCGCCGCCATGTCTCCGCGCGAGAGCAGCATATCCTGCTCAATGTACCCTAGGCGCGCGAGAATTTCCCGGCGTCGCGCAAACTCGGCCACAAAAGCATCCGTCGCGGGCAGACGGTCTAATTCTGCTTGTATCAGATGCAGGCGGTACAGAATTTGGTTGTACTGCTTTTTGTGTGGGCGGCATTTGCCGCGCTGCTTGGGCGAGCACCGCTTTGCTGGCACGCGCTCAAGCAGAGCGCGGAGCTCCTCACGCCGCCTGGCGAGATCTGGGTCCTCACTGTGCTTTCGCGCCTCTAGTTTCTCGTAGTGCTTGAGTTTATTCTGCAGTTGCCGGCGATTTGTGGGACATGAGGGGTCATTAATGGCGGGGCAGATCTGCTGTTCGAAGCCTTTCTTTTCCGCTTCCACCAACTTGTATCGAGCCATGACCTCCCTGCGATCAATGCCTGAAAGATAACTGGCAAAGCTCATAGTCAGCGCTTTCTCTTGGTGCTCGGGCGCTACGTACTTGATCAGGTTAAGGACGCTGTTGAAGGTGAGCTTAAACTGGCTGTTCAACCGCTCTACTTCCAGCTGTGGATAGTTTTCCAGCCGGGAGCGATAATCCGAAACGAGCGTGAAAACAAAGCCCGCCTCATCCATGCCGCGCCTACCTGCCCGCCCGGCCATTTGAAAGTACTCCTGGACCTTAAGTGGTCGCACGCTCTTGCCGTCAAACTTGCGCTGGCCGTCAAAGCATACGGCTCGCACAGGGTAATTAATCCCTACGGAGAAAGTTTCGGTGCAGTAGAGGACTTTCACGAGCTTTTGCGCAAAGAGCTCCTCCACCATGTCTTTGAGGACTGGCAAAAGCCCGGCATGGTGATACCCGATGCCCCTGCGGAGGACGCTTCGGAGCATGCGATAGTCCCCGCTTTTGGCGAGGCCCGGCACTTCCCCAAACCGCGTCAGCACCGCTTCAACCTCCGCGAGTTCCTGCTTAGTGAGTAACTGCAGTGCGAGTGCCGTATCACGGGCGTTAGCCGCACACTGTCTGCGGCTAAAGACAAAGAACAGCGCGGGCAGGTAACTGCCCTTAATCGCCTTAATCAGGTCGAGGTGCGTAATCTTGGCGTCCGCCATAAAGGGCGGCGGCTCGGTGTTGCTCATCGGACGCATGACGCGTTTGCCACTCGCATCGAGCAGATAGAAGTAATGAATCAACGGCACCACGCGCTTTTGTTCCACGACTTCGGCAAATTCCTCGCCGCGCACCAACGACAGCCATCCCACGAGTTCGGAGAGATTGCCGATGGTAGCCGAAAGACCCAATACGCGGATATGCGGCGGGGCAAAGATAAGGCTTTCCTCCCAGGCCACACCGCGGTCGCTGTCGATGTAGTGGATCTCGTCAAAAATAACATGCGAGATGTCATCCACAAATGGTTCTTTAGCCAACACCATATTGCGAAAAATCTCGGTCGTCATCACCAGGCAGTCCCCGCGCGGGTTAATACTGACGTCGCCCGTTACGATGCCGACCCGGTCTTCGCCAAACCTTAGCTTAAACTCTTTGTACTTCTGGTTGCTTAAAGCCTTGATTGGCGCGGTGTAAACGATTTTTTGGCCGCGGCGCAAGGACTGCTCCACCAAAAAGTCTGCCACAAGTGTCTTCCCGACACCTGTTGGAGCACAGACAATAACGGAACGACCTGCGGCGATAAACTCCATCGCTTGCTGCTGAAACCGGTCGAGTTGAAAGTCTTGGTAGGATGTAATCTTCACGTTGTTCTCCTGTCTTTTACTGTCCGCTGTCCGCTGTCCGCTATCCGCTGTCCGCTGTCCGCTGTCCGCTGTCCGCTGTAAGCCGTAAGCGTACGCCGCACGCGCCTCTATGCAACGCCCTCGCGCTAGGGTATACTTGGGGCAGAAGTTGAGGAGGAGTGTTCGCCTTAATGGACTCGTACTTATGGCACATCGTTGTGCTAGTGACCCTGCTAATGATGTCCGCTTATTTCTCCGCCATGGAAACTGCCCTGATGTCCTTAGGCAGGCTGCGCGTGCGACACCTCGTGGATGAAGGCGCGACAGGCGCAAAACGCGTAGAGCGGCTGCTTAGTAACCCGGGACGACTGCTCAGTACAATCCTTATTGGCAATAATATGGTAAACATCGCGGCTACCTCGGTGGCCACTTTTATCGCCATTAACCTGTTTGGGGAAAGCGCAGGACTTGGTATCGCCACAGTCGTTATGACGTTAGTTATTCTCATTTTCGGCGAAATATCCCCCAAAACCTTTGGCCTGCACCACAATCAACGTATTTCCCTCCGTCATTCCGGCTTGCTGTCCCTCTTGCTTATACTCTTTAACCCGCTCGCAGTGGTGCTTGAGGGTATATCTAGACTTTTGCTTACGCTCATCGGGGGGCATTTCCGGGCCCCTGCACCCACATTTAGCGAAGAAGAACTGCGTACCCTCGTCACCGTCGGCCAGGAGGAAGGAATCCTCCAAATTGAAGAAAAAGAAATGATTACCAGCGTGATTGAATTCGGCGATACGCTGGTTAAGGACGTTATGACGCCGCGTACGGAAATTGTGCGTGTGAGCGTGCGCATTACGTATCCGGCGCTGCTAGACATTCTGCGGCGGGACGGGTACTCGCGTGTGCCTGTGTACGACAACGGCATTGATGATATTGTGGGTGTTTTGCATGCCAAGGATTTACTGGGACTTGAGCCGCCGGAACCCTTCGACGTACGCCCGCTGCTTAGGCCACCATACTTTGTGCCGGAGTTGAAGAGAGTAAGTGAGCTCTTAGCGGAGTTTAAGCGCAAAAAGCTGCATATCGCCATCGTGGTAGATGAGTACGGCGGGACGGCGGGCCTTATTACCTTAGAAGACTTAGTCGAAGAAATTATGGGCGACATTGCCGATGAGTATGACGAGGACGAACTCCCGGACTTTACCTACATTGACGACAACACGATTGAGATGTCTGGCTCCCTGAACATACGGGACGCATCGGAAGTAATCGGCCGGGACCTCCCTGCAGGCGAATACGACACGGTTGGCGGTATGATCATGTATAGGTTGGGCACCGTTCCCTCACCCGGCGACTGCGTAATGGTAAATGACCTGCAATTCACGGTAAAGTCAATGGGTGGCTCACGCGTAGAAGCCGTGACGATTGTACTTAACAGCGAACAATCTTAAACTAGCAAAGCGGCCGGAGAATTCCGGCCGCTTCGTTACTAGGCTTTACGCACAGCACCCTTGGCTAACTCTGCCTCTTTCCAG
>QLUS01000059.1 GCA_018725535.1 Bacillota bacterium | reverse complement strand
GACATCTTCCCGGGCAGTGTTGTCTTCATGCCACAGCGCAAGTTCTTAACACAACTCGTTCCCAAGTTTTACGCTGGGTTAACCCACTCGTTCAAGGCGTGGGCTACACTGATGGCGGTGGGGGCCTCACACGTCCCAACTGAAAAAAGGGAGGGGATAGACGTGTCCACAGGTGGCAAGATGAAGTTGTCGTTAGGCACAGGATTACTTGTCGTTTTACTTCTTGTCGGGGTAGCGGTTGGCGGCTATGCGTTAGTGGGAGGGTTCGAGCCACCGACTCCGGAGGTGCTTAGGCTCGCGTTAATCCCAGCTGAAGACATTGTGGAGATGATGAACCTTTTCGAACCGGCGCGGCAGTACTTAGAGAACGAACTGGGAATTAAGATCGAAATGTTTAAGGCCCTAGATTACACTGCGGTAATTGAGGCCATGCGCGCCGAAAAGATCGAAATCGCTTACTTCGGTCCATTCTCATACGTGCTGGCAGCGGAGCGAGCCAATGCCCGTGCCATAGTGGCCGGCGGCGATGAGCATGGCAAACTTGCTGTATACCACAGTATCTTAATAGCCCATCGGGATAGTGGCCTGCAGAGCATTGACGACATCAAAGCGCGACCGAAGCAGTTGACGTTGGCCTTTGTAGACCCCGCCTCGACTTCCGGCCACCTCATTCCGCGCGGACATATGGAGTCTGTCGGGATAAAAGTGGACGACCACTTCAAAGAGGTAGTTTTCGCGGGCGGACACGATGCCACAGTTCTAGCGGTTGGCGCGCGCAAGGTAGACTTCGGCGCGACGTGGGAGGGACCGTTCAACAGAGCTGTGGCGCAAGGGCTCATCAATCCACAGGAAGTCAAGGTCATCTGGAGGTCAGACGGTATCCCGCGGTCTCCGGTTGCGGTAAGAGGCGACTTGGGCGAAAAACTAATTCAGCGGATTCAGCAAGCCTTTTTGGACATGCCCCAGAAGGCCCCGGCAGCCTTCGCGCAGTTTGAAGGTCGGTGGGAACGCAACAAGAGCTACGTGGCGGTTACCGGCGCGGAGTATGAGTTTATCCGCCAAGTAGCTAAGGGTCTGGGCAAGCTCGACTAGCATCGATGTTCAAAGAGCATTACGCCTTCCGACCAAGCAGGTTTGCACTGGGAAGGCGTGGTGTTCTCTTCAAAATTAAGGAGGCGTGCAGTGTGTTATCCGTACAAAATGTGGCCAAAAGGCTTCCTGACGGCCGTCCCCTCCTGAAAGATATTAGCTTTGAGGCTAAGAAGGGCGAGTTCATAGGCATTCTGGGGGAAAGTGGTGTCGGGAAAACGGTTCTGCTTAGGTGCATCAACGGTTTAACAGCTCCAGACAGTGGCGATGTAGTGATTAATGGCGGCGATACGGTCATCAAGGTAAACGGGAAGAGGGGCCAAGAACTGAGAGTGATCCAGCAGAGGATCGGCATGATTTTTCAAGGCTCAATACTAGTGAAGAGACTTAGTGTATTAGAGAACGTATTGACCGGTCGACTTGGGCGCATAAGCACCCTCCGCAGCCTGCTCTACGGGTTTACCGAAGACGAAATGACGGTAGCCTTAGAGCAGCTAGAGAGGGTGGGTATCAAAAATCTGGCGCATCGACGTGCTGAAACTCTAAGCGGGGGAGAAATGCAGCGTGTAGCGATAGCCCGCGCGCTATTTCAAGAGCCTTACCTGTTGCTGGCGGACGAACCGGTGGCCAACCTTGACCCTAAGAACACTGAAGTAGTGATGGATTATCTAAAGCCTTTGGCGAAAGAAGTAGCGATAGTTGGCGTGTTTCACGCTCCGGAACTAGTGAGCAAGTATTGCACGCGGGCCATTGGCATTAGGGATGGTGTTGTCTGCTATGACGGCAGCCCGTTTATCTCTCCTAGCAAGTTGGAGGACATTTACGGGACCGAGCGTGCGGTTTGCATAACATCGGTAGCTTGAGCACTTTGCGTTTATGAAGACCCACTTTAAAGCATTGGCTAGGTTCCGGAAGGCACTCTTGCCTGTTTTTGGTCTCAGCCTGCTCCTTATTGGCGCGTCAGCAGTCGTGCGCCTAGACCTCATGGACCTAGTCAGAGGGCTTCCGCGAGGCCTAGCCCTGTTGCGACACATGGTTCCTCCTGAGTGGAGCGCAATGCCACGCATGGTGGGGCCGGCCATAGAGACGGTGCAGATTGCCTTTGTGGGGACGGGTTTTGGGATAGTCCTAGCCTTCGTCTTCAGCCTGTTAGCCGCCTCAAACGTCAACGCCAATCGAGCATTGCGCGAACTGGCGCGGGGCATCATGTCAGCGGAAAGGGCGTTGCCAGATTTGATCGTCATGTTGCTCTTTGTGGCCATTGTGGGGCTTGGGCCCTTCCCAGCGGTCATGGCCTTGTCGGTAAGCGCGATAGGGATGCTGGGGAAGCTGTTCGCTGACGCCTTTGAGGAAGTCGACCCTAGATCCCTTGAAGCCCTAGCCGCAGTGGGGGCCTCCAAGATGCAAGTCATCCAGTACGCCTTGATCCCCCAAGTGATGCCGTCGCTAATTGCTAATAGCCTGTTTCGTTTTGAGGTCAACATACGCCTATCCATTTTCTTGGGGGTGGTTGGCGCTGGTGGGATAGGCTCAGAACTAATCATGGCCACTAGGTTGCTAAATTACAGAACGGCGCTTTCCGCCATTATCGTAATCTTGGTGTTAGTGATGGTCTGCGAGAGAATATCCGATGCACTCAAGAAAGCAGTCATCGGGCACGAGGTGCTTCAATGAAGCGCCGCAGTCTGTTTAATACTGGGCTTGGCGTGGTCTTGTTTGTGGTCTTCGTGTGGAGTTTGGTTGACCTTGGCATCGGTCCGCGGCTCTTTTGGCGGGGACTACCGCATTTCTTCAGGTTAGTCAGCGAGATGTTCCCGCCCAGCTGGGAGGTACTAACAGAGCCTGACATCCTTTGGTCAGTCGTAGAAACGCTGTCCATGGCCTTTCTTGGCACATTTTTCGGGGCAGCTGCAGCATTCGTTTTGGCTCTATGGGCGGCGAGCAATCTCACACCATCGCGCCTAGTTCGCGAGACAGTTAAGGCTCTTATGGCAGCGGAGCGTTCAATGCCGACGCTCGTTGTAGTTCTGGTACTGATCGTGGTCATAGGCCTAGGCCCGTTTACCGGGATGGTAACAGTTGCAATAGGCTCTATCGGCATGTTAGGCCGCTTGTTCGCCGAGGCCATGGAAAACGTGGATCCTAGACCTCTCGACTCGCTTAAGTCTACGGGGGCGAGCAAGCTGCAAATCATCCGCTATGCGGTTCTCCCCCAAGTGGTGCCCTCACTAATCGCCAATACGCTTTATCGCTTTGACATCAATTTGAGAACCGTGCTGTTCTTGGGAGTCGTTGGAGGTGGCGGCATAGGGTTTCACCTGCATTTGGCGATGAGCCTGTTTAGATATGCCGACGCTTTGGCCATAACGGCAGTAATTCTTAGCGTGATCTGGATGGCCGAACAGCTATCCAATCATCTACGGTCTGTAGTGATAGGGCGCGAGACTTTGCGTTAAATCAGGAGGCAAGAGTTTGGACGTCAGACAAAGGACCAGTCTATGGAGTTGGTGTCAGCGCGAGGAGTTAGAGCCATGGGTCATAAGGATCAGGGAAGAGGCGGCACAGGACGGGCAGGGGGCTATTCAGGTGCTCCGGGAGCCACAAGCGGGGTCGCTAATGATGCGGGCGACTGATTCAGCCACGGGCGGGGTCTTCAATTTAGGTGAGGTGTTGATTTCTGACTGCATGGTTGCCGTTCTGGGGCATAAGGGATATGGGCTCGTGCTCGGCTACGAGCCTTGGAGAGCGGAGGCAGCGGCTATGCTCGATGCTGTGTTTCGCGCCCCAGAGGAAAAATGGGCCAGTTTTCGGGCCGCAATGCAACCTTGGCTTGAAGCGCAAGTAACACTGCGACAGACAGAAGATAGGCGCAAGTTTGAACGTATTGCCCGAACAAAAGTCGATTTTCAGGGCATGTGCAGCGAACGGGAGAGCAAGGACTATGAGTGACAGCACACATTTCGACCAAACCGCCTACACCCAAGCCACCTTTCGCACCTTACTGGACTGTATGGCTAGGCCGGGGAAGGTTGGGTCTTTGCTGACAGTAGCGGAGGTTGCGAGCTCGCCCTTTGACACCTATCTTTTCGGGGTAGCACTCACCTTGCTTGACCACGAGGTGGTCTTTCACGTGTACAGCGACCAGTGTTCATTGTCGTCGCATTTGCAGGCGCACACCATGGCTAGGGTTGGAGATGTGGAGGAGTGCGACTACTTGTTTGTTGGCAGGGGTGAAAGTCCCGACTTTAGCCGTCTAAAAAGAGGCAGTTGGCAGTATCCAGATGAGTCAGCGACGATTATCCAGCTAGTTGAAGAGCTTGGCGAGGTCACTGACGGCCTAGAGCAAGCCCTGCGTCTAGAACTTTGCGGACCTGGCATACAGCGCTCCAGAACGGTGGCCGTTAGAGGATTGAGTTGCGAATTGCTACAGTCGTGGCGGCATTGCAATCGAGAGTTTCCGCTTGGACTTGACTGGATTCTCGTCGACAAGGGCGGGCAGGTATGTTGCCTACCGCGAACCGTCCAGTTCACTGTGGAGGTGGTGTGAATGGCTTATGTGGCGGTAAAAGGTGGAGAGAAGGCCATTAAGGAAGCGGAAAGGCTGGCACAGTACTTCCGTTGTCGTGGTGACAGCGCTCCAATCGCAGTGCGGCAGATACAAGACCAAATGCGCTTAGCAGTGGATCGAGTGATGGGTGAGGGTGGGCTCTATGCCCCTGAACTCGCTGCCCTAGCCCTCAAGCAGTCGGAAGGGGACACTCTTGAGGCAGCGTTCTTACTGCGCGCCTTCAGCTCAACTTTGCCGCGACGTCACTACTCTCTGCCTGCGGATAGCTCTGATATGCGCATCATGCGGAGAATCTCCTCGGCTTTCAAGGATATTCCCGGCGGTCAGTTCCTAGGTCCGACTAAGGATTACACTCAGCGTTTGATGGCCTTCGACCTGTTGGAAGAGAATAGCCACGCTTTCCGTGCCTTTGTCTCCGAGTATGTTGCAGGTGATGTGCCTGATAGGGTTTTGTTAACACAGCAGCCTCGTTTCCCGAAAGTTGTTGACTTACTGAGACTAGAAGGTTTACTTGCTGACCCTGCCGTCGAGTCCCCTGCTAACTATGCTGATCTTACTAGGCAAGCTATTCGCTTCCCCGCTACTAGGTCAATGCGGTTACAGGCGCTAGCAAGAGGGGAAAACGGGTCTATGCTGGCGTTAGCCTATTCCAGCATGCGAGGGTATGGTGCGGTGCACCCCTGCATCGGCGAACTCCGGGTTGGTCATGTTGAGCTGCTCGTGCCGCATCCCCTAGATCCGACGGAAATTATCACTGTGGGTGAAGTGCTCTTAACAGAAGTTGAACTGGTGGCACGCATGCGCAATGAGGGGAAGGGCAGCGTCGCACAACTTACGCTTGGATACGGAGTATGCTTTGGACACAACGAAGTGAAAGCCATAGCCATGGCCACCCTCGACCGTTCCATGACAGCGGCTAACCCCGGCGCGCCTGCCGAGGACGAGGAGTTCGTGCTCTACCACATCGACGGTATCGAATCCGCAGGCTTCGCCGCACACTGGAAGCTTCCGCACTACGTCGACTTCCAGGCCGACCTAAATCGCTTGCGCTCAGTCGTCGACAGAAGGGGGAAAGCCAATGACCTCCTATAGTTACAACTACGGATTTTTAGACGAACAAACGAAGAAGGAAATTCGCCGCAAATTGCTGCAGGCGGTTGCGATACCAGGCTACCAAGTTCCATATGGATCCCGTGAAATGCCCATCGCTCGGGGCTGGGGAACCGGCGGCTTACAAATTACCCTTTCCATTATAGGCAAACAAGACACGCTAAAAGTAATTGATCAAGGCTGCGACTTCAGCGTAAACGCCTGCAACTTGCGTAATTTCATTGCCGCCACAACCGGGAACACCGTCACCACCGACACGGCGGAAGCGAGCATTGTTCAGACGCGACATCGCATCCCGGAGGAAGCGATGCGTGAGGACCAGATCCTAGTGTTTCAAGTGCCCTACCCGGAGATTCTGCGGTGGGTAGAACCGAGTGAGCGTGAGACCCGGCGCATGCACGCCGAAAGAGACTACGGGAAGCTGTGGGTCTTTCTTTACGAGGACATAGTACGCTGGGGAGAAATCACTCTTTCGTATAGATATCCTGTGCTGGTTAACCAGCGCTACGCCATGGATCCCTCCCCAATACCGCGGCATGATGTGCCCAAGCTCCATCAGGCCGAGACGCTGTTTCTTTTTGGAGCGGGTAGAGAAAAGCGGCTCTATGCTGTCCCGCCATATACTGAGGTTGTGCCGCTGCAGTTTGAGGACTACCACTTTACGGTTGAAAATTTCGGGGGGCAGCCCTGCCGATCCTGCGGTAGCACTAGCTCCTATCTGAATGAAGTCTATGACTCAGAGACTAATGAGCGATATTTCTCGTGCTCTGACACCAGCCACTGTGCCAAGAACAGCCAAGGGGCCATCCGTCATGAGTAAGCAAACGCGACAGGAGACCCCGTTGCTTAGTGTCAGCAATTTAAGCAAGATCTACGGTTCAGGCTGCGGGCTTTGTCTGGAGTTGACCGGACCGGGGGTGGGCAGCAATATTTGCCCGAAGTGCCATTCTATTGTGGCTTGTGCGCGCATTGACCTCGATGTTTACCCAGGAGAAATTGTCGGCATCGTAGGTGAAAGCGGGTCGGGAAAGAGCACGCTCATCAAGCTGTTGCACTTTGATCAAGCGCCCACCTCCGGTTACGCCTACCTGCAAGGCTTTGAGGATGGCCAGGTAGACATGTTCGCAGTGAGTAATCAGAAAAAGAGGTGGCTTCGCAACTACCAATTGGGCATTGTCTATCAGAACCCAAATGCTGGGTTGAACATGGAGTTTTCCTGCGGAGGAAACATTGCCGATAAGCTAATCGCGGCTGATTGGTACAACTACACACGCATACGATCTAGGGCGGCGGAACTCTTGCAAAAAACTGAGCTACCTGTACAGCGCATGGATGAGCTCCCTAAGAGATTTAGCGGGGGCATGCAGCAGAGAGTGCAGATTGCCAAAGCGTTAGCTAACAATCCCCCCCTGCTCTTGCTGGACGAAGTCACCACGGGGCTCGATGTGTCAGTGCAGGCCCAAGTGCTGCGCCTGATACGGCAAATCCAAAGTGCGCTACAAATTGCCATGGTCGTGGTGTCGCACGACTTCGCGGTGATCCGCATGCTGACGGAAAGAACTTTGGTGATGCGAAACGGACGAGTGGTAGAAAGCGGACTAACAGATCAAGTCATGGAGGATCCCCACCATCCCTATACCCAGTTGCTGATTAACTCGATGCTCTAAGGAGGGTCAAGATGAGCGCCATTTTACAGGTGGAAGACTTGAGCAAGGTTTTTGTTCTGCATAGCGTAGAGGGGAAGCGCATCGTGGGCTGCCAGCAGGTGGGGTTTACGGTGCGAGCCGGCGAGTTTGTTGGCATAACCGGCAACAGCGGCGGCGGGAAAACAACCATACTGAAGTGCCTATACCGCACATATCTACCTAGCAGCGGTAAAATCCTCTTTGACTCCGAGCTGTTCGGCAAAATCGACCTAGTAAACAGCACCGAGCGAGATATTATTGCCATACGTAAGCATGAAATCAGCTATGTTGCCCAATTTCTGCAGGTGTTGCCTCAGATGACAGCTCTGGAAGTAGTGGTCGAGGCGCTAACCGAACGTGGTCTCAGCTATGAACACAGTCACATTCAAGCTAGCTCCATACTGCGCCACTTCCAGCTCCCCGGCAATCTATGGGATATTTTGCCTCACACTTTTAGCGGCGGCGAAAAGTTGCGGCTTAACTTAGCGCGGGCCATGGTTTGGCGCCCTAGACTGCTGCTCCTAGATGAGCCCACAGCCTCGCTCGACGAGCAGTCAAAAATACCGGTGCGCGACATGATCAAGAATCTAAAAGAAGCCGGGACTGCCATGGTCGGAGTTTTTCACGACCTATCGTTTATGAAAGACGTGGTAGACCGTCACTTTCAGATGCACCAAGGACAGCTAAGGGAGGCCGGAATAGCATGAGGCAGAAGCCTATCTTAATCACCGGGGGGCGGCTCGTCCTGCCTGACAGTGTGTTGAACGGAGATTTGCTCATCGATAACAGACGCATCGCACACATCATCCCGGAAGGAACTACAAGCGGTAAGCAAGTGCCTAGTTTGCTACTTGGCGAGTACAGCGTAATTGAAGCCGATGATATGTACATTTTGCCTGGAATGATTGACATTCATAGCGACGCCATCGAGAAGGAAATTGCTCCTCGCCCCCAAGCTCACTTTCCGATTAGACCGGCGCTCTATGAATTGGAGAGGAGGGTTGCGGCCAATGGCATTACGACCATGTATCACTCGCTATCACTAGGAGGTGAAAGCGCTGTCGGCACCCGCAGGGACGAGGCGGTAGCCGAGATCATTGATAACATCACGGTCAAGGGGCGCAACCGTTCCTTGATCCGCAATCTTGTACATCTGCGCTACGAAGTTTCCCATCTGTCCGGTATTAAACTAGTTAGGAGTCTGCTACAAGAACGACGTGTGCACCTGCTTTCCTTTATGGATCATACCCCGGGGCAGGGGCAGTACACTGTTCCCGGGGCATATGAGCAGTATGCCGTCAAGACCTATGGCTTTAGCGCCGAGGAAGCGCGGTCTATGGTCGATGCCATTACGGCTAAGTCCAAAATGGTGGACTGGAGGCAACTGGAGGAAGTGGCGATGGTCGCGTACCAGCAGGGAGTGCGTGTCGCCTCGCACGATGACGACACCCCCGAGAAACTAGAGGCTATGTTGAAACTGGGAGTTACGGTAAGCGAATTCCCGATTAACCTGAAGACAGCTCTTTATGCTAAAGCCAAGGGGCTTCACGTAGTGGTCGGAGCGCCTAACGTAGTACGTGACGCCTCACACGGCAACAACCTAAAGGCAATCGAGGCTATTGCGCACGGCGCAGCCGATACACTTTGTTCAGATTACTATCCTCCCGCGATGCTAGCTGCCGTTTTCAAGCTTGTCGCAAGGGGGATGGCCCTGCCTAGCGCGGCGCGCATGGTTTCCCAGAATCCCGCCAAAGCGCTTGGCATCGACCAACACTACGGCTCGCTTGAGGTTGGCAAGCAAGCTGACTTGTTAATGGTGGAGGTGTACGACGGGCATCCACTTGTTCACAAGACGTTCGTCGGTGGTGTGCCGGTGTACCAAGCCCAATACACGGCGCAGCAAGTGAATGAAGTAATA
>QLUS01000058.1 GCA_018725535.1 Bacillota bacterium | reverse complement strand
ATGATAAGCAAGAATCGGTGTCCCGCGATCTGGTCTTGCGTTCACGAAAGGATGAGCAAAGGCGATAATGGACAAAAACCCGAGCATTATAACTCCGAGTATTATTAACGCCCAAGGTTTCAAACTTACCACCTCCTCCTAACGCTCCCAGTTAACACCACCGCCTAGGGAGCTCGAGACGCCCCTTTAGTGGACTTCCGGCAAGGCAGAGAGAACCCCCCTGTTTTATGGTACGTTAAATCTAATGCTAATGTTTTCAGAGTTCCATTTGGTGTAAGCATTCACGATCACCGTGGCCAGCTGCCTTAACGTGGGGGCTTTTCGAAATGCATCGGCTGTCTCGCTAGTTCCCCAAGACCAAAACCCTGTCGGGGAGTAAAGGAATGCGTTGCTAAAACGAGCATTGTCCATTCGTGTACCAGTATTGGTGTTTAATAAGATGTGTACGGGCTTAACTTGCGCCATGGTTATTTGCCTGTATATGTTGACGTTAGACAGGGATGCGTTGAAAGGGTTGTTAGCGAAAGACACTGTGCGCGAAAACAGGATCGCGAAGGTATTGCCATCCCTTAATGTAATTGTGACGGAGTCGATAGTGGCGGTGTTGGTAATTTGCACATGTAGGTATAAAGAGCTGCCCCCCACATATTGGCTAGGCAGTGGGGTGCTGGAGTTCCACCAAGTTGCATCGTATCTGTTGGTAGTGGCATTCCAGACTAATGTATTTGAGAAAAGGTGCCAACCGGATGCCGGATAATGGACGATGCCGTAATCGCCTACCACGGAACTGGTGCTATTGTTCACCGCAAAATAGACATATGGTCTATCAGGGGAAGAAGGCACCGTTGCAATGTGTGGCAGGTTCACAAAAGCTGTCGCTTGATCGTATCCAGGCCGACCCTTCACAAGCCAATAAACACCAGTTTGATCGTTAAAATCTACCACGTTTCTATAGTCCGAGGTGAAGTTAAGTAGTCCCACCCCATTCTCGGGTGCACTTTCAGTTGCAGAGGTCCGAAGTTTCCGCCGTGCAAGAAGGTTTGGTGTTGTCATGCTGTTTGGTAAAGTAAATGTACTACCGTCTCCCGATAGACGGCCATACACTCCTTGAAAAGCTGAGGATGGGGCATCTAGCAGTCCCTGAACATTCGCTTTGACCTGTTCGGGAGTAAATGCATAGGCTTTGGCCTGCAGCATTATGGATCTTAACATGGCGGTGTCTTGAGGGCGCATCATTAGAGCTCCAGCAGCGTTTGACAGGTCGACGCCATGTTGCTCAAACCATGAATACTCACTTTCAGTAAGGGGTTTGGTATAGCCGCCGAGCGCTGGGGTGACGAGCATAAAACTGAGAGCAAAACACACAACGAAAGCAGTTACACTGAGAACGCACTTCATAATCTCAACCTCCATTCGTTAACTGGGAGTGATGACCGAGATAGTGCATCCCATGCTAATAACCATAGTGCATTGTTGTCGCTGTCGTAAGACCATCTCCAAACTAATAATCCCACACCCTAGGTTCGTTGTCAACATTATCTAGTGCCAATAATAGTGTCTCGGGACACTAAAGCAAAAGGCTCCGGAGCGACCGAGCAAGGTCGCACTACAGAGCGGGTGCGAATCCCGCTGGGGAAGGAATAGCTAACCACCCATAGCTAGCCTTGGAGCGTAGTGGGTAACCACTGCGTTTAAGCGTAGGCAAGCGAGCTAGCAGGCGTAACCGAAAGGTAAAGGGATTGAGCCCCGAAATATGCGTAGATGGGAGTGCCGATGCTGTCGGAGCGGCAGAAGGCGAAACTGCACTTGGCGTTAGAGCGAGGCAAGTGTAGACTCCTCGGGGTCAGAGACCGTGGCATGTTAGACACTACTGGAGTGCGGGAACTCGGGAGACCCTGTCTGCTCTATCAACAGAGAGTATGCCGCAACAAGCGATACAAAGTAAGGAAGGCAAAAGGCAACAGGGAGTCGGATTACCTCGTAGTACCGAAGAAGCAGGGTAGTGCCTGTAGCGGGAAGGGGGTAACGTTCCACATCGACCTCGCCAAGGGAACATTCACTCACCGGAGGAGGGGAACGAATGGGAACGGTAAGCGAGGATAGGGACAATGGCCAAAGAGAGGCCAGAAGAGAAGTTCACCACGTTGGTCCACCACATCAATGTAGAAAATCTGGCGTTAGCTCACATGAGGCAGAACCCACGGAAAGCCCCTGGGGTAGACAGAGTGACCAAGGATGAGTACGACAAGCAGCTCTACCCGAACCTGGCGAGACCTCGTGGACCGCATGCAGCGGCAAGCCTACAAGCCACAGCCAGTGAGAAGAACCTACATTGAGAAGCCAGGTACAAACAAGCTAAGACCTCTAGGCATTCCAGCCTATGAAGACAAGCTTGTTCAGTCGGTCATAGCAGACATCATGAATGCCATATTCGAGCAGGACTTTCTGGATTGTTCCTTTGGGTTTCGGCCCAACCGCAGCTGTCATATGGCGCTCAAGGTACTTAACAAGGTTATCGAGACTAAGAGGGTTAACTGCGTGGTAGGCGTGGACATCAAAGGTTTCTTTGACCACGTTGACCACGAATGGCTGATGAAGTTTGTCAGTCACCGCTGAATTTCCGTGTTCTGGGAAATTCATGACTGGTCAGTAAGCAGGTTATCCTCCAGACTAATCCCGGAGCAGGGACGAGGCCCCGGTTTTGATGGCGTCTGAAAGCAATTTCGATACTTCATCGGCGGTTCCTTTCCAGTCGTCTCCGTAGAACATACCTGCCGAGGTCTTTGCCCCGACTTTTCCCTTAACGTTCACCACCGTAGCTTTTGACCACCGCAGCTTAAGGTGGTTTGGAGTCTCCACCTGCATGGCGGCTCCGAGGGGCCTACCTCATCTCTTGTGCAGCACGGCTTCACGATTGCATCCGTCGACGCAATCACTTGCCTTCATGGCACAAAGTCCCTTCTGCTTACGCCTATACACAGAGGCAGAACAGACCACTCGATCGTGCAGTCACCTCCGCCACATTGTGCCCTGCGCAGGACGAAGAACTGAACCACATCGTTCTTTAATGAGTGAACTACAACTCTAGCGTAAGATTTTTAGATGAGTTGACACGGGTGGAAAGTATACGCTTACGTAGTACTACAGCTGTTTGAGCTTGTGCTCAAGAATCCGCACCGCCCCAATAGTGAGCAATGTACCCAGTGCTGTCACCTGTGCCAGTGCACCTATCCATTCAGTGGTGGGACTGAGCATAATAGACCTCATCATCTCGGCGCTGATCGTCACGGGATTCATCATTACTAACAGATTTAGGGGCCATACGAACGCATCTTGCGGTGTGAAGATTGTTGATGCGAACATCATCACCATCGACAACAGGTTCATGGCGATGATGAAGCTTTGCAGTGACTTCACCAACCCACATATCAGAAGATAAACTGACACAATGAGAACACTCCCTAAGGGTAACCCGATGAAGGCAGCAAGCCATCGCAGAACATCCCATCGCAACCCAAACAACAGGGTCGTCGAGCCAAGCAATAGAAGACCATGGCAGGTGGCAACGATCATAGTACCAAAATACTTGGCCAGCACATACGTCCGCGGCGAGATCGGACATGACATTATCTCAAGGAGCATCCCCGAATCCCGTTCCTGGAATAGCGACTGTGAGTTGGACATGCTGCTGGTCAAGAGCGCGAGAACGGCAAGGCCGGGAACGGCAAATGCGGCATAGGAAATGAGATTACCATTGTGGATAACGTCCCCTACAGCTCGGCCCAAGGCAGTGGAGAGCAAAAGCGCGTAGATCACTGGAGTAGCTAGAGATAGGGCGACATTCACCGGTGATTGCGTGTACAATTTAAGCTCACGGTATACTAGTCCTAATAGATGGCTCACCTTACTTCCCCCCCACCAGTCGTACATAGGCCTCCTCAAACGTTACAGACCGGATAGAAATAGCGGAGATAGTAGCCTCACAGTCATGCAGAACAGCTACCACACGAGGCAGGGCTGCTTCTGGGGAGTTGCTCTCGAACACAAGTTCTGTGCTGGAGTGTCTAATAAGTCTGGCAGCGGGTATTTCGGTGATATTGGCACGCAATTCATCCGAGAAGCGCCCGCGAATTTCGATGACATCCCCACCCACCAACCTAGCCAAGTTACGGGGAGTGTCACCCCGAACCAATTGGCCACCTTTTAGTACGAAGGCCCAGTCACCAACTGCAGCCATCTCATGCAGGTCATGCGTTGTCCACAATACCGTAGTTCCCTTGGACGTCAGCTGACGCACCTTAGACCACAGGGTTCTTCTGCTCTCCGGATCGACGCTTGCTGTCGGTTCATCCATTACCAGAAGTGGTGGGTCAAGGAGCAAAGCTCTTACGATCTGAACCTTCCGGCTTTCGCCACCGGAGAGCATAATCATCGGCTGCTGGAGTACCTTTTCCAAGCCGAAATCCCGCAGCAATTCCCTTGCTTTGGTCTCACTGGCCGCGACTTCAAGCCCGCGCAGTCGAATGTATATCTGTACATTGTCCCAGACGCTCAAGAAAGCATCGACGCCGCTGCGCTGGTGGACAATGGCAGTTTGACCTCTGATCTGCATCCCTTGAGTCCTCGGCGCTAATCCGAGTACCGTGACTTGTCCGGAATCGTAGCTGGTAACACCTAAGAGAATTTTAACCAGAGTGGTCTTTCCCGCGCCATTTGGCCCAACCAAACCGACCAAGCTCCCCTTGGGAACCTCCAACGTAAGACCCGCAAGGGCTTGTACCCGACCATACTTCTTCCAAACATCATTGATCGCGATTGCAACTGTGAGATTACTAGTCACCTGCACTTCTCCTCCCATATAGGGAATATCTTCCCTTCACGTATGCCAATGAACGAGAAGCCATTAGGACACACTTGCTTATCGCCAACATAAAGATGTACCGTATCTAGGGTAGCTGCAAGTATCTGCCGCATCATCTCGGCAATCGGATCTTCTAGTAAAGGGTTGGGATCGGGTTCAGCAGTCATCCACAGCTCGTGCATGTTCAAAATACTCCTCCTTCTTTCGCATGCCATGTTCCGTACAACACCTTGGATCTTTTTGCTCTGCACACCGCATTGTGCCCAGCCTAGGCTCACACCATTATGCGAGTTGTTGGCAAAAGCCTCACATTGAGCCCTGACACCCTTGATATATGGGTGTACGGCTTGCCCGAGGCAGTCTCTGCCATTGCGGAAGCTGGATTCTGGTATAACTACGAGATCGGGCATCCAACTGTCGAGTGAAGGGAAGCTCGAAGTCAATCATGGGCTGCATTTCGGGCTTCTGTTTCACTATATTCACCCCCCTTCTCTACACCTATCGTACCGTGGGCCCCCAAACTCTTACTACGCCCTAGAAGCCATTCATATTCTTCCTGAAGCGCGATGCGCCATTGTGCTAGGGTTCCTAGTCTTAACCAAAATGTGGGAGCGCTGACCGATTTGCCGTCAGACCATGCAAGGTGCAATGGCTTAGGGCATCCCGAGCTTGACATGGTCCGTGCCCCTTTACTTCACGGGCTTTGACTGCCAGCGACAGCACGCCTCCCTCTGCCAAGTTTCGCAACTCAAGCGTGCAGGAGCATCTGTCGGAGCGACTTACTTCTCAGATGGCGCAAGTGGCATCTGGGCTTAATTTTGGTTCACCAAATACAGCGCTTTCCCAAGATGCATTATACCCCCCCCCAACGGGCACGGCTAGTGTGTATTTAGTTGGCGCCGGCAATGAATTTGGTAACATCTCTGCCAAGAATAATGGTGAGGACTTGAAGTGTGCTTAGGTCTTCAAATTTAGGCTTGTACGTTGCGCTGCTTGTTAGTTTCCTGCACAAGGCGAGCTTTGTCTTTTTGTTGCGGGTGGCTAGTATGCCGTAGTATCTGACTTTAACAAAACGAGAAGGCAGTACGTGCATCAAGAATCTGCGGACAAACTCGGTCCCCTTCAAGGTGACGGTCTTTCTCTTTTGGCTATCCTTGTTATCCCGCACCGTAATGCTAACCGTTTCTTCATCGATACTAGCAATCCTTGAGTTAGAGATGGCGATGCGATGAGTGTAGCGCCCAAGGTATTCGATGACTGCCAACGGACCCGCGAGCGTTCCTTTGCTGTAGGAATACCAGCCTTTCTTGTAGCAGTCGTCCAATAGCTGTGTGAACTCGTGTGGGCTGCCTTCAAATGAAAGAAGTTGTTTTCAAGCAATACAAGCAATACAAGCACAAGCAATACAAGCACAACGTCCCTTTTGCTTCTTCGGTATCTCGGCGACAAGGTGCCGTACTTGCAGGACCTAGCTGTGTTGAATATGCTGAACTTAAACGACGGGTGGGAGTGTGAAGTCTACTCGTTTGAGCTCAGGTTTATGGATAAGGGTCTTAGGCAGTCGCGACCCATGATTTTGCGTATGTACACAGGCCAAGAAGTGCCTCTGCTAGGGTCGAAGGCTATGCGTGAGTTCAACACTTTGCGGCAACTCTCCTGCGCGGGTTTTCCTGTGCCGCAGGTTTACTTGCTGGAGTGCGACCAAGTGCACCTCGGGAGCCCCTTTATTATCATGGAGAAAATCGAGGGCGAAAGGTTAGACCACCTGTGCGCAGCGGGGTCGCCAGCAGAGCGGGAAAAGCTGTTTGGGGAGATGTGCGAGCTCTTTGTAAGCCTGCATAACCTTCATTGGCGGTGCTTCGAAGAGCAAGAGCTCGAGGCACCACAGGCTGTACAGCGAGAGATTGAGCGCCACCGCGAGCTTGCCATTTACGCTCAAGCAGAATATACCCTGCCGGCGTTAGCTTGGCTCGAAGAGCGTGCATCTACGGTCGCCGAAGGAGCGTTAGCCCTAGCTTATTGGGACTACCACTCATCTAATATCATCATAGACAGCGACGGGAATGCGTATGTTTTTGACTGGGCGGGAGCGTACGTGACGGACCATCGCTTTGCCTCGCTTGGAGCACGCTGTTTCTCCCCGAGGCGCTCGCCACGAGATTTGTGGAGCTGTAGGGCAGCTGTCCGGAAGGCCGGTTGTGGACTTTGACTTTTTCCTCGCTTTTGCCATCTTTCGGCGTATCCTCACCATGACTATATCCCTTGAGCAGAGGCCCGAAGTCTTGGGAAGGAGACCTGGTGCACAAACCCTAATTCGGCTGCAAGGACACCACCTGCAAGCGCTTTATAAGCTGTGGGTAGCCATGAGCAATGTGCGTGTCGAGCATATCGAGGATGTGATAGAAAACTTGGGCGGGGATGGAGCTGTTCGCGGCTAGGCGTTTGTCTCAAGGCGCGTCTATCCCCTTCAGCGACAGCCCAATGCGTTTGTGCTTTGGGTCTACACTGAGAATCCGGACCTTTACCACATCGCCGACCGCTAAGGCCTCTGACGGGTGTTTAATAAACTTGTCACTTATCTCGGATATGTGCACTAAGCCGTCCTGCTTAACGCCGATATCGACGAAAGCGCCGAAATCAATGACATTGCGTACCACGCCGGTGAGCACCATGCCCTCGGCGAGGTCCTCCATTTGCAAGACATCACTGCGAAATACGGGTCCCGCCACATCCTCGCGCGGGCCTCGGCCTGGTTTTCGTAGTGCCTGATAGATATCACGCAGTGTGGGCAGACCTGCGCCGAGCTCTTGCGCCGCTTTCGCCAGAGCTTCTTCGCTCAAGTGCACTCGTCCTGTAGAGAGGGACCCTAGGTCACCCACCATAGCCAAGAATCGCTCTGCTAACTCATAGCTTTCGGGGTGAACCGGCGTATTATCGAGGATGTTCCTTGCTGCGGGTACGCGTAAAAACCCTGCGCACTGCGTATAGGTGGCGGGCCCTAGGCGCGGCACCTTTTTTAGTTCGGCGCGCGCCGCGAATATGCCGTGCTCGTCGCGAAAAGCCACTATGTTCTTGGCTACAGTCGGGGTTACGCCCGCTACATAGCGCAGGAGTGCGGGTGAGGCGGTGTTTAGATCCACCCCTACGCTGTTCACGCAGTCCTCTACTACCCCGGTCAGCTTATCGGCCAACTGCTTTTGGTCGACATCGTGCTGGTACTGCCCGACTCCGATGGCCTTGGGGTCAATCTTTACTAGTTCAGCCAGCGGGTCAAGCACGCGGCGACCGATACTCACGGCCCCGCGCAAAGTGACGTCAAGTTCAGGCAATTCTTTGCCCGCCAGTTCCGATGCCGAGTAAACACTCGCGCCCGCCTCATTGACGATGGTGTAGGAGACTCTGAGGTTGTGCTCGCGAATCAGATTAGCGATAAAGTCCTCGGATTCCCTACTACCCGTACCGTTGCCGATAGTTACCGCTTGCACTCCATGGGTTTCAATCAGTTTGAGGATTAGGCGAGTACCCCCGCTCCTATCGTTTTGGGGCGGGGTAAAGTAGCTTACCGCCGTCGCCAAGACTTTGCCTGTAGGACCGACCACCGCCACTTTGCAGCCCGTGCGGTAAGCTGGGTCGATGGCGAGAAATGTCTTCCCCTTGACCGGCGCCAAGAGAAGCAATTGCTTTAGATTCTGCCCAAACACCTTGATGGCGTGTTCCTCGGCCCCCACAGAGAGCGATGACCGCATTTTTCGTTCAATAGAAGGCAGCAACAACCGCTTGCAACCATCGCGAATGGCGTCAAGCATCAGCGAGTCTGGCCCGGCGGGCGCGCCGGGAAACTTTAGGGCCGCCAAGTGATGCACCTTCTCCTCGGTGTACTCGAGGGTCACTTTAAGCACTTCTTCGCGTTCGCCGCGGTTTATGGCGAGCACCCGGTGCGGCGGAATTTTGCGCACGGGTTCAGAGTAGGCGTAGTACATCTCGTAGACCGAAGGCTGTTCCGCCACTGCTTTCGAGCACAGAACGGCTTCCGAGCGCAAGAAGTGCCGCACTGCCTCGCGCACGGCAAAGGTTTCGCTGATGCGCTCTGCCAAGATGTCTTTCGCGCCGTCCAGTGCCGCCCCCACATCCACGACGCCTCGCTCCTCGCTGATAAACCGCGCGGCTTCAGGCGCAGCCTCTTGCGCACTAAGCCGGGGGTTAGCGGCTAGGTAATCTGCTAAGGGCTCTAGGCCCTTTTCTTTGGCGATGGTCGCTTTCGTGCGCCGCTTGGGACGAAAGGGTAGATATATGGCCTCGACCTGCTGCAAGAGCTCGGCGCGCAGGAGATTGCTCTCGATCTCCGGCGTCAGTTTGCCCTGTTCGGCGATGAGCCTGTTCACCTCGTCTTTGCGTGCGGCGAGGTTTTTTAAGTAAGCCAGCCGCTCGTCCACTTCGCGCAATTTTACTTCGTCAAGTTCTCCTGTCGCTTCTTTGCGGTAGCGGGCGATAAAGGGGATGGTGTTTCCCTCTGCTAGCAGTTTGTCCACGTTTTCTACTTGCTCGCGCTTTAAATTAAGCTCCTGCGCGATCTTTAAGTTCAAATCCATAAATTACCTCCATGTCAAAGTCTGCCGCGAAGCAACGACGTAGCTTATTATACTGGAATTGTGTTGGCAGCGGTAATCCTATGCATGTGCAATATTTAACCTCGTTCAAATTAAAAGATTTTTTATATG
>QLUS01000057.1 GCA_018725535.1 Bacillota bacterium | reverse complement strand
GCAAAAGGGACGGAGCCTTTTGCTTCACAGGCCCGTCCCTTTTCACCTCCCCTTACTCCTTTAGCGAAATGCCAATCTATCCCTTCGGCATTCCATTATTGTCGGTGTTGTCTGCGTGATTAGGGCCAAGGAAGTAAGGCCCCTTAAGAGCAGTCCCAGTTTTACGTCTCTGGCACGATTTGCTTGCGATACGAAACGAGCCGCTATCAAAACACCTGCCCTCCTTCTCCTCCTGCTTGGCGGTTGCGAAAAGTTGTAGGTGCAGTGGTATTCTGTCATGGGCGTCAACAGCATATGCCACAGGCATATCCCACTTCCTCGCTCATATACATTTATTGAAGTAGGGGAGCTACGGGGGGCGGGGAGCGTGAACGACCACATCTACGAACGGGTAGTAGAAATCGCTAGGTATGTTTCGGCCACTAAGGCTACCGTACGTGCTGCAGCCGACCATTTTGATGTCTCGAAGTCCACAGTACATAAGGACCTTACAGGCAGGCTCAAGACCATTAACACCGGCCTGTACGAGGAAGTGGCAGAGGTTCTCAAGTTTAACAAAGCCACTAGACATTTGCGGGGTGGCGACGCTACCCGCCGCAAATACGAGCGCGCCAACGCTTAAACGCGCAGGAAAATGTACCTGCTAAGTAGAACTAGCCCCTTTGACAGATGCAGTCCTGTGCTGCAGAGCCGGACAAGCATACAAGGGGGTTATTACGTGTGGTTTAGGGGTAAAGACATTGGCATCGACCTAGGAACAGCAACGGTATTGGTATATGTGCGAGGTAAGGGTATAGTACTCAATGAGCCATCGGTTGTCGCGATTGAGCGCACGACCAACAAAGTGCTGGCGATCGGCGAAGAAGCGCGTAAAATGATCGGACGAACGCCCGGGCATATCACTGCTGTGCGCCCGCTGCGCGAAGGCGTGATCGCTGACTTTGACATCACGGAAAAAATGCTTAAGCACTTCATCCTAAAAGTGTGTGGCATGAACCCCCTGTTTAAGCCGCGCGTGGTAGTGTGCGTTCCCTCCAGCATCACCAGCGTGGAAAAAAGGGCGGTAGAAGATGCCGTTACCAATGCAGGCGCTAAGGCGTGTTATCTGATCGAAGAACCGGTGGCCGCAGCGCTTGGTGCAGGCATAGATATATGGAAGCCGCAAGGGAGCATGGTGCTAGACATTGGCGGCGGCACTACCGATGTAGCCGTCATGTCGCTAGGCGGCGTGGTCATCAGCGACTCCGTGCGCTTAGGCGGCGATAAGTTTGACGAGGCCATGGTCCGCTATGTCAAGAAGCGCTACAATTTATTGATTGGCGAACGTACCGCCGAGGAAATCAAGATCGGTGTCGGCACTGTCTTCCCCACGAGCCGTAATGCCAGCATGGACGTAAGGGGGCGCGACCTTGTTTCGGGCCTGCCTGCTTCTATCACCTTGACTTCGCTGGAGTGCTTAGAGGCCTTTGCTGAGCCCACCAACAATATTGTAGCCTTGGTGCGCTCGGTGTTAGAACGCTGCCCACCCGAGCTCGCGGCCGACATCGTGGACAAGGGTATCATTATGACCGGTGGGGGATCGCTCCTAGATGGCTTAGACAGGCTTATCGCCGAAGTTACGCAGGTGCCCTGCACCGTCGTCGATGACCCTATAAGCTGTGTGGCGCACGGCACCGGCAAAGCGCTAGAGAACCTTGATGTCCTGCGCGGGGCCGCCAATGCGTCCCACCGGGACGCGCGGAGGTACTAATGCGTGAGAACGAGAGGGCAGAATGCGCAGAGCGCCAAGCATTAGGCGTGCGCGAGATTATGGAGATAATTCCGCATCGCTACCCCTTCCTCTTAATTGACACAATCGAGGAACTAGTGCCGGGCGAGCGGGCAGTAGGCTATAAGAATGTCACCGCCAATGAGTTTTACTTTCCGGGCCATTTTCCTGGCTTTCCGGTAATGCCTGGGGTCCTGATTGTCGAGGCCCTAGCGCAGGTCGGAGCCGTAGCGCTTCTGTCCGTGCCCGAGAACCAGGGGCGCTTAGCGTTTTTTGCTGGCATAGACGGCGTGCGCTTTCGGCGGCAGGTGTTCCCCGGCGACCGTTTGCGCCTGGAAGTAAGTATTTTGTCCATAAAAATGGGCATTGGCAAAGGGGAAGCTAAGGCCTACGTTGGCGATGAGTTAGCCGTTGGCGGGCAGTTGATGTTTGCCCTAGCAAAGGAGGGGTCTTCATCCGTAAGATCTTAATTGTAGACGATGAGGAGAACATTCGCTCCGGTCTAAGCTATGCCTTAAAGCGTGAAGGCTTTGAGGTCTTCGCCGCCGACAATGGAACGGAGGCCGTGAAGATGGCACTGGCCGTAGCCCCGGACGTAATCTTGCTCGACCGCATGCTGCCGGGGTTAGACGGAGTAGAAGTATGTCGGCAGATTAGGGCGCAGAGCAGCGTGCCCATAATCATGGTCACGGCGCGCGACAGCGAGTTAGACACGGTAGTTGGCCTCGAGATAGGTGCTGACGACTATATCACTAAGCCGTTCTCGCTCAACATTTTGCTGGCTAGAGTCAGAGCGGTACTGCGCCGTGTGGAGGCAAAGGCTACGCGGGGGGCCTCTACTGAAATCAGCATTAGCTATGGGCCCTTTACCTTGTATCCCGAGAAGTATGTCACTCTATGCGACGGGGTGGACTTAGAGCTAACCCCTAAGCTGTTCGAGTTGTTTCTGTTACTGGCTAAGAACCCGGGCCGAGTTTTCACCCGTGATTTTCTCTTGGAGCGCGTATGGGGCATCGATTACGCTGGAGAGACCCGCACGGTTGACGTGCATATTACGTGGCTGCGCAAAAAGGTGGAGCCCGATCCCAGCGAACCGCGCTATCTTTTAACCGTGCGCGGCGTGGGGTACAAGCTAGCTGAACTCCATGCCTAAGAGCTTAAGTGGGCAGTGGGCACTACTAACGTTCCTTACCCTCGCCTTCTTGCTCGCGCTAATGGGCAGCTGGCAGCTAACGCAATATCGCCTGCTTGTTGTTAGCCGCGTGGAAGAAGATTTAACGCGGCAAGCACATCTGGCGGAGCAAATAGTTCGCGCGGTCTTTGTTGAGACACAAGCACAGGAACTCGCGCTTCAAGTGAGCGCCGCGACTTTAGCGGAGGTTACGCTTATTTCTCCCGACGGGCGTGTCCTAGCCGACACGAGAAGAGCCCCTCACAACCTAGGAAACCAGTTAGACAGATCGGAGGTAGCTCTGGCGCTAGAGATAGGCGTAGGCCTTAGTACGCACCAAGACGAGGTGCACGCAGCTGTCATATCGCGCCATGCGGACGGCAGTGCGCGCGGTGTAGTTCGCCTCTCGCTTAGTCTAAATGAAGTTAACGCTGCTTTGACGCGCGTGCGCTGGCAAGTGACAGCGTGGAGCATTCTGGTCATTTTGCTGGTTACCGTCGCGACTCTGGCCTACGCGGAAAACATCAGCGAGCTGCTGCATAGAATGGCCGAAGTTGCCGGGCGCATTGCGCGCGGGCAGACCTCGCAGCGCGCGGTAGCTGAAGGCCCGACGGAGACCGGCGAGTTGGCCCGCTCCCTTAACGCCATGGCCGACAGCCTACACCTAGAACTGCAGCATGTGCAGATGTCTGCCGAACGGCTCGGAGTGGTCCTCGGTTCAACGCGTGACGGTGTGATACTTATTGACAAGCAGGAAAACATTGAACTGCTCAATGCAGCAGCTGAGGCCATGCTCGGCTTCCGGGCCGCGGCAGCCGTGGGCACGCGCGACACATTGCTGGAGCGGTACCCTGACCTTGCGGCCCTCCTCAGGCAGGCGCGCAGGGAGCGCATCGCGATAAACCGGCGCGTGTCGCTTAGCGGTACAGGCGCGGGCGTAATACGCGCGGCGGTCGTGCCACTAGTCTCCGGACGCATTCTCATTACGCTGCAGGATTTAACTGAAGTATACCGCGCGGTGGATATTCGCCGCGACTTTGTGGCCAACGTTTCCCATGAGCTGCGCACCCCGCTCACTGCGCTCGCCCTCATGGTAGAAAACCTCCTGCGGGGCGCTATCGACGAGCGGGAAGTAGCTATGGATTTCTTGCGCCGCATGGCAGGGGAAATTGACCGGCTCACGAAAATGGTCCTTGAGCTCTTGCTGCTTTCGCGGCTAGAGAACGAGCGCGAGCAGTTAATCAAGAGCGATTTTCCGGTAAGCGAGCTCATCGTAGAAGTCATAGAAGACTTGCGAGGTCTGTGGGGGAACAAAGAGCAGCGCTTAGCGCATGTGGCGGGACCAACTTTTATCCACGCCGACCGGGCTAAGCTTAAGCAGGTATTCATTAATTTGCTGGATAACGCCATTAAGTTTTCTCCCCCCGGAAGCTCAGTCACGGTAGAGGTACAGGAGTTAGCCGCAGGCGTAAGAGTGGCGGTCAAGGATCAAGGACCGGGTATTCCCGTAGAACATCTCCCCCGCGTCTATGAGCGATTTTTTAAGGGTTCCGCAGCGCGGGGTGGAGGAACCGGGCTTGGCTTGGCAATCGTCAAACACATTATTGAAGCTCACGGCGGGTCAGTAGCAGTAGAAAGCAAGACCGGTAGGGGAGCGACGTTTGTTTTCGTCTTGCCGCTTTAACATTTCTTTAACAATTTTTGTCCTTGCTTTAGTGTGCTCGCGGTATGATTCACTTTGTGCGTTACAATGTGAATCTAAGATTCACTTAAGCACGAGGAGGATTACTTTGAAAAAGCTTTTGCTGTTAGTTCTAGCGCTCGCTGTTGTTCTTACTGCCGTCGGCTGTCAACGTGAAAAGACCGTCATTGACGTTAACGGCTCTGACACTATGGTTAACATGGGGGCCGCTTTGGCCGAAGAATTTATGAAGGCCAACCGCAACATTGAGGTTGTAGTTTCCGGTGGCGGGTCGGGTACCGGCATCGCTGCGCTAATTGACGGCAAGGCCGACATCGCGCAGTCTTCGCGCGACATCAGGGAGAGCGAACGGGCTAAGGCACAAGCGCGCGGCACGCTGCACGAGATTATCGTCGCTTGGGACGGCTTGGCGATTGCCGTACACCCCTCTAACCCCGTCAAGGAGCTAACGCTGGCTCAGCTGGGTGCAATTTACAAGGGTGAGATTACCAACTGGAATCAGGTCGGCGGTAATAATACCCCCTATCGTCCTGCTTTCCCGCGACACTACCTCAGGCACGCACGTGTTCTTTAAGGACTTCGTGCTCGATAAGGCTGAGTTTGCGCCTGCTACCATGATGATGCCTTCTACCGCGGCGATAGTGCAAGAATTAGCGCAAAATCCGAACGCTATCGGCTATATTGGTCTTGGCTATGTACGCCCCACAGTGGCGGTTCTCGGCATTAAGGCGGACGAAGCCGCCCCGGCCGTGGTAGCTTCCGTTGAAGCCGTGCTTGATCGCACCTACAGCTTGGCCCGCCCGCTTTTCTTCTTCGTTATCGGCGAGACTAAAGGCGATCTAAAGAAGTTCCTTGACTTCGTCGTAAGTGCTGACGGGCAAAAAATAGTGCGCGACTTAGGCTTTGTGCCCATTAACTAGAGCAACTCGAGGAGGGTCGGCTGTGCCGTACCAGCAAAAGCTAGTCACCGTAGCGGGATACACTGTTCTGCTTTTAACCGCCGCGATCTTCTTGTTCGTAGCGGCACAGGCTTGGCCGTTCTTTCGGGAACAGGTAGATTTGAGTTTCTTCACGGGAGACCGGTGGCTACCGGTCTCCTCTCCGCCTACTTTCCAGATTAAAGGCTTCCTTGTCAGCTCGCTCATGATTACCACCATGGCCATCGTTGTCGGCTGCCCGCTTGGTATCCTCTCGGCTGTGAGCCTTGCGGAGCTTTTGCCGCGCCAAGTCAGTGTCCGCTTGCGCTCAGTGTTTGAAATGACTGTCGGTATCCCCTCCGTAGTATTTGGCTTTTTGGGGCTAACGGTAGTCGCGCCTTTTGTGGCGCGCGTGTTCAATCTCAATACCGGTCTGACCGGGTTTTCGGCTGGTCTGGTGCTAAGCGTTATGGTTTTGCCGACATTGGTGAGCCTTGCCGACGAGGCTCTGAGAGCAGTGCCGCGCGAATATGCGGAAGCCTCGTATGCCTTAGGTGCTACCCGCTGGCAGACCATCTGGCGCGTAATTGTGCCTGCCGCGCGGAGCGGCATCATCGCGGCTGTTCTGCTCGCTATGGGCCGAGCCATTGGCGAAACGATGACAGTGCTCATGGTTGCTGGCGGGAGACTTACAACCCCAGGCAGTATCTTCGAGCCCATGCGCCCCATTACCGCCCTTATCGCGGCCGAAGTAACAAATGCCGCGCGCCACAGCGAGCAGTACCACGCGCTTTTTGCCGCCGGACTGGTGCTCTTTGCAATTACGTTCGCGGTTAACGCCATTGCTGCCGCGGTAATCGTCGGCAAGAAGGGGGCGGCGTAAGTGCGGCAATCATACACGCTGCCGGAGATGTTCTTGCTGGGCACACTGGGGTTAGCGCTGTTGCTACCCCTAGCTGCGGTGCTCTACATCTTTATCCGCGCTGCCGCCGGAATTTCACTTGAGTTTATCTTTGCTATGCCCGTCCAGCGCGGCATAACCGGAGGCATATTACCGGCCATCGTCGGCACTCTGTGGTTGCTTTTCGGCACCACCCTCGTCGTGCTGCCGGTGGGAGTCGGGGCCGGCATATACCTAGCGGAATTCGCGCCGCGCAACCGCCTGACACACCTCTTGGAAATGGCCCTCATTAATCTCGCGGGCGTGCCCTCGGTGGTGTTTGGCCTGTTTGGCTATGCATTTTTTGTGCTCACGCTTGGCTTTGGCTCGTCACTTCTCTCTGCCTCACTGACGCTGGCCATAATGACATTGCCTTTAGTCGTGACGGCAACGCGTGAAGCGCTGCACGGCGTGCCCGTGTCATTCCGTGAAGCGTCCTTGGCCTTAGGAGCCACACGCTGGCAAGCGGTCTCGACCGTAGCTTTGCCCTGCGCGCGGAGCGGCGTCCTCACGGGGACACTGCTCGCCTTGTCCCGCGCGGCGGGAGATACGGCCTGCATTTTGATTACCGGCGCAGCGTTCTTTTTGCCGCGGCTCCCCACCTCGTTCATGAGCCGTTTTATGGCGTTGCCCTACCACCTGTATATTTCGGCAACACAGCTTCCCGGCATGCCAGTGGAGCGCATCTGGGCCCTGCCGGGGTATTGTTGTTCTTAGTGTTAATTATGCAGGTTAGTGCGACGCTGTGGCGTGAGCGGGAAAGGAGACTTAAGAAGTGGTAGAGAACAAACATAAAGTCAGCCTTAAGGACATATCGATTTTCTACGGCAAGTTGCACGTCGTCAAACATGTGTCAGTGGAGTTACCCGAGAACGAAATTACGGCAATTATCGGGCCGTCAGGCTCAGGTAAGTCTACGCTCCTTCGTTCCCTTAACCGCATGAATGACCACATCAATGGTATGCGCATCACGGGCGAGGCCATGATTGACAACCAGAATATCTATGCTGACGGCGTGGACGTCGTTATGCTGCGCCGCAAAGTAGGCATGGTGTTTCAGCGACCTAATCCCTTTCCTAAGAGCATTTATGAGAATGTAGCTTATGGTCCGAAGTTGCAGGGCTTGCGCAGCAAGGCAGAGCTCGATATTATTGTGGAAAACTCTTTGCGCCAAGCTGCGCTGTGGGACGAAGTCAAAGACAGGCTGCATGTTTCGGGCTTTGACCTCTCCGGCGGGCAGCAGCAACGCCTCTGTATTGCTAGGTCACTTGCGGTAGGTCCTGAGGTGTTATTGATGGATGAACCAGCCTCCGCGCTTGACCCTGCGGCTACTGCCAAGATTGAAGAGCTGATGCTCCTCCTGAAGCGTACGCTGACGGTGGTTGTGGTTACGCATAATATGCAGCAGGCGGCGCGGGTTTCTGACCACACGGCGTTTTTGCTGGGTGGTGAGCTTGTGGAGTACGATGTGACGCGCAAAATATTCACTACGCCGCAAGACAAGCGGACGGATGATTATATCAGCGGGAAAATGGGATAGGGGGATTTTACCATGCTGCGTCAGAGTTTTCAAAAGGAGCTAGACGACCTCCACGCGCGGCTATTGGCCATGGGGGGTCGCATCGAGCAAATGCTGCATCTCGCCCTCGATGCGCTCAGGACGGGTAATGAGCAGGCCGCCAACCAAGTCGAGGAAATGGAGATTATTATCGATGAGATGGCCGCTGAGATCGATGCTTTAGCCATCGAGCTAATCGCTAAACAACAACCCGTAGGACAGGATCTTAGGCGCATCATTGGAGCTATGCGCTTAGCTGTGGATATGGAGAGGGTCGCCGATATATCGACGAATATTGTGGAGCAATCGCGCCTACTGCCCCGTCCCCTGATTAAGCCGCTTATCGATATCCCCAAGATGGTCGACGTGGCTGCGGGGATGTTGCAGGACTCCCTGAATGCGCTGATTAACTCGGACGTCGACCTAGCCATTGATGTATGGAAGCGCGATGATGTGGTCGATGACCTGTGTGAACACATTGTCGTTGAGCTGCGCGGCATGATGACTGCTGACGGCACTATCGTGCCCAAAGCTCTGCCGCTGCTCATTATTGCCATCCAAATTGAGCGTATTGCCGACCATGCCACTAACCTAGCGGAGTCAGTGATGTTTATTGCTACGGGGAAGCGCGTAGTTACTCTTTAACACTGACCAAATAGGCGTTGCAGAAACTTCGATATTGATGTAAGGTAGACGACGGGTAACGCAGGCACCCGTCGTCTATTGGTTTTTTTGCAGGATAGGGCGGGTAGAAGGCGAACTAAGACAGAGACGCGGGGGTGTCGATATGCCATATATAGTGGACATAGCGGGTGGGACGGGGTCGGGCAAATCTACTCTGGCAGAGCGCATGATTACCGGTTTTACCGGGCAGGCGCTGCTTATTCGCCACGACAACTACTACCGAGATCAATCCCATCGCTCCATGGAGGAGCGTGTAATCCAGAATTATGACCATCCTGAAGCCTTTGAGGACGCGCTGCTGTGCCCACCTCTGTGCGCTGCGTGGGGGACGGTCTGTGCTTGGCCCCCTTTACGACTTTGCCACACATACGCGAAGCCTCAAACAAAAGCTGCTCGAACCGCGGGACTTAATAGTGGTGGAGGGCATACTCGCCCTCCATAATCCGATGCTGCGGTCACTTTATGACCTCAAGGTTTTCGTGGATACCGACGCCGATGTGCGCGTATTGCGCAGACTAGCCCGCGACATGACGGAACGCTGCCGCAGTATGGAATCGGTCATCGACCAGTATCTCGCCACAGTAAAGCCCATGCATGATCAATACGTGGAGCCCAGTAAAAAACATGCGGACGTGATTATCCCCGAGGGAGGTCTTAACCCTGCGGCGTTAGCGCTAATAGCTTCACGCCTGCGCCATGCGCTAGAGGCGGCCGCGACCTTGCGGGGGATTAGAGCGACCGACATTCGCAGTAGACAGGGGGACCAGCATGAAAGGTTATCTGGAAGTGATCTGCGGCGGGATGTATAGCGGCAAATCTAGTGAGCTTATTCGCCGCATCAATCGCGCCAAGTACGCAC
>QLUS01000056.1 GCA_018725535.1 Bacillota bacterium | reverse complement strand
CAATACCTAGCGATTGCATCTCAAAAAGGGGAACACTCCCGTGTTCCCCCCTGTGCGTTACTCCTCGCTGGTGCGTTTGGACAGACCTTCACCCATTTGATAGCGGACAAACCGGCGTACTGTGATGTTTTCTCCGGTAGTTGCAACCCTCGACTGGATATGCTCCTTAACGGTGATGTCCCCCTCGCGAATGAAGGGTTGCTCCATAAGACACACATCAGCAAAGAATTTCTCTAGGCGGCCCTCTACCATTTTGTCGATAATCTTTTCCGGCTTGCCTTCGTTAATGGCCTGCGCCCGCAATATGTCCTTTTCGTGTTGAATTACGTGCGCGGGGACCTCATCGCGCACAATGTACTGTGGGTTAGCCGCAGCGATTTGCATGGCGATATCGCGGCAAAGAGCGCGAAACTCGTTCGTCTTAGCGACAAAATCAGTCTCACAATTCACTTCCACGAGCACACCTATGCGGCCGTTACCGTGGATGTAGGACTCAACCACACCCTCGCTAGTGATACGCCCGGCCTTTTTATTGGCGGCGGCTAGTCCCTTCTCACGCAGGAACTCGACTGCCTTTTCCATGTCGCCATTAGTTTCATTTAGCGCTTTCTTGCAGTCCATCATACCAGCGCCTGTGCGTTCACGCAGGTCCCTTACGAGACTGGCTTCAATCTTGGCCATAGTGCATACCTCCCTCGTATCGCATCCTTACTCGTACCGCTACTCCGCTAACTGCTCGCCTTGCCTAGCTTCGAGGACGGCATCGGCCATGGTTGCAGTTAACAGCCTAACCGCGCGGATGGCGTCATCATTCCCCGGAATAATGTAATCTATTTCGTCAGGGTCGCAGTTAGTGTCAACGATGGCCACGATGGGAATACGAAGCCTGCGCGCCTCGGCAATGGCATTTCGCTCCTTGCGGGGATCAATGACAAACAGCGCCCCTGGAAGCTGGCGCATGTTCCGGATACCGCCAAGGAACTTCTCTAATCTGTCCATTTCCTTACGCAATTTGATGCCCTCTTTTTTGGGAAGAACGTCAAACGTGCCGTCGGCTTCCATACGCTCAAGCTCATGTAGACGCTTGATGCGCTTTTCAATTGTTTGGAAATTAGTTAGCGTGCCGCCCAGCCAGCGCTGGTTCACGAAGAACATGTTGCACCGGCGAGCTTCCTCGGCGACTGCCTCCTGCGCTTGCTTCTTTGTACCGACAAACATGATGTTTTCTCCATTGGCTACAACGCTCTTCACGAACGCATAGGCCTCATCTAATTTGCGTACGGTCTTCTGCAGGTCGATGATGTAAATGCCGTTACGCTCCATAAAGATGAATGGAGCCATCTTGGGGTTCCAGCGGCGCGTTTGATGACCAAAGTGCACGCCCGCTTCGAGTAGTTGTTTCATGCTGATTACTGCTATGAGACTCACCTCCTTAGGTTTTCCCTCCGCGCCTTCTACTGCGCCAAGACCGTGGCCTTCGAGGCACGGCACCACTTAGCACATCCGGCAGCGTGTGTGATAAAATACCGACGTTTAGCATAGCACAGCTGCCTCATTAAGGCAAGCGAAATGAAACCCGCTGCGTACGCTCGGCCTCACCGAGTGGGCGACCCTGCTCATCAATGGCCATACAGGCCCCATCTAGCATCTTAGTCTTCACGACGCCAAGTGCGTAGTGATTGCCTTTAAGGTGAGGAGCATCTAGATACCCGACTTCAATCGCCCGGGCGATCGTCCTCGGGTCAGTCAAAGAGTCAGGCCCATTGCCAAGCTCAGCTATGGCCTCGAGCAAGAGCGTAGCCTCAGCTACTAGGAAGTCGCGCCTAGCTGCCACACTCGGGTCCGTACTAGGATTCGGCGCACCAAAGAGGTAGTTGCGCACCACTCCGTGGATGACATGCAGCTTTCGGCAACCACCTCGGGCGTGGCGGCGAAATTGGCTTCCGAGTACCCTACGACACGGTATTCCGTATGTTATTGACGTGAACACATTGCCCGGCCTTGAGCCGGGCTGTAGCGACTACCCCAAAGCTGCACTTGCAGGAGGACTATCCTATGAGCAGCTGATACCATTTGCTACAGAACGCCTTACAGCGCTCACTGTGAAATTAAAGAGCTTGTCCTATGCCCCTGCTTGGCCAGCTCTTCAAGGAGCTTGTTGTTGAGAACTTTGATGTAAGTTCCCTTCATGCCGAGCGAGCGAGATTCGATGACCCCGGCGCTTTCGAGCTTACGCAGGGCGTTCACAGTCACTGAGCGGGTGATGCCAGCCTGGTCGGCAATTTTACTGGCTACCAGCAGTCCCTCGCTCTCAGTGCCCAACTCACGGATGAGGTGCGCAATGGCTTCTAGCTCGGAATAGGACAGAGCGTCCACCGCCATCTCCACTACCGCGCGCTGTCTTGACTCTTGGCTGGCTACTTCTTGGCGCGCTCTGAGAATCTCCATGGCCAGAATGGTTGCGCCAAATTCAGCCAAAGCCACATCATCGTCGTTTAGAGGCTCATCAAAGCGCGCTATGAGCATCGTGCCGAGCCTCTCCCCTCTGCCGACGACAGGAATGATGGTGGTTAATTTACGGGTGTGTTGGCACTCGGAAGCGTCAAACACGCAATCCTCGGTTTCTCGGCAGTTGATGTTGCTCTCGGTGATTGAGAGTATCTTGTCGTTGTAGTCCGCCGGGAAACGGCCGGAGCGGACATGTCGCTTAAGCAAGTCACACTCATAGTCGTCAATCAGCGCTACCCCCAAAAGCTTGCCACGGAGGTTGAGAATGTACGTGTTCGCCCGAAAGACTTGACCATACAGCTGCGCTAAGTCACTGAATCTTACCGCGTCCCCTGCTCCCTGTTGTAGAACCTTGTTCAGCTTGCGTGTTTTTTCTAATAGACTCATGCTCTTACCTCCTAAACTACTTGACGCGTTAGCCTGCCGCCACACTGCGCAAAGCCCAATCGACTTACGCCCGGGGATGTGCTTTGTTGTACGCAGCCTTAATTCTCTCGCCGGACACATGGGTATACACCTGGGTTGTAGAGATCGAAGTGTGTCCCAAGAGCTCCTGTACAACACGCAGGTCTGCGCCATTGTCGAGCAAATGCGTAGCAAAGCTGTGGCGCAAGGCGTGCGGGGTCACTCCGTTGAAGTCCCCTCGGCGCACGTACTTGTCCACTATGCGGCCTAAGCTGCGCCTGCTTAAGGGGCTTCCCCGGTAGTTGACAAAAACGTGTGTGACCTTGTCAGTCACGAGCTTGGCGCGCAACCCTGCGGTGTACGCCTGCAAATGCTGGGCCGCTATCTTTCCAAATGGGACAATGCGCTCTTTTGCGCCCTTGCCCATGACCCTGAGCGTGCAGGCTCCCCAGTCAATATCAGCCAACTTAAGGCCCGCAATCTCACTGGCTCGACACCCCGTAGCATAGAGGAGCTCGAGCAATGCTCGATCCCTGTCCACGAGGTTCTCGCCCGCGACTGACGATAGAAGCCTATCTACATCGTCCTCGTAGAGCACCGTCGGCAGAGCCCGCCTGTGCCTAGGTAGATCTACGGCTGCCGCAGGGTTTGAGGTTGCCGCGTCCGTCTGCATTAGGAAGTCAAAGAACGAACGCAGGCACGAAATCTTCCGAGCCAAAGAGCTCTTGGCATAGCCGCGCTTGGCTAGCTGCGCAACAAATCTCCGTACATCGGCGGTCACTAAAGCGTGCATGGACTTGTCCCCGATAAACTCCTTAAACTGGCGTAAATCAAGGGCATAGCTGCTCACAGTTTTCTCGCTGCAGCCTCTCGCAACACGCAGGTTCAGCAAATAATAGTCTATATGGTTGTCCACCCGCATCACCACCCAAATCTTATCATGCTTGCTCTAACCACACAAGCACTTGGGGCTATGTTTGCAGAAAAACTCTGTTAATTCTCGCATAGCTCGCTCGGCGTAGGCAAGGTTACGCAATCTGCGCTCGCGCAGAGGAGAAGAAAGGGGTGGGAAAAGGCCAAAAGTCACATTCATCGGCTGCAGAGGCGAGGGCGAGTGTTCCGTGATGTAATTGATGAGGGCACCGTGCGCGGTTACGACTGGCAGGACCAGCGGCTCCATTCCCTGAGTGAACCGGTAGGCATTAATGCCTGCCACTAAGCCAGTTGCAGCTGACTCCACATAACCCTCTACGCCTGTTACTTGGCCCGCAAAGAAAACCCGCGCGTCTTTGCGCCACTGCAAAGTCGGCCAGAGTACGGAGCGGGAATCGATGAAAGTGTTGCGATGCATTATACCGAAGCGCACATACTCGGCATGGCGCAGGGCCGGTATCAGACTAAATACGCGTTTCTGTTCGCGCCAAGTGAGTCTAGTCTGAAAGCCGACGAGGTTGTACATGGTCGCCGCACGATTGTCCTGCCGCAGTTGCAACACAGCAAACGGACGCTTACCGGTCCTAGGATCAGTAAGTCCCACCGGCTTCAGCGGGCCAAACAACGGTGTGTCCCTCCCTCTATCGGCCATCGACTCAATCGGCATACAGCCTTCAAAGCACGCTGTGGTGTCTATATCGCTCAGCTGCTGGCGCTTAGCAGCAATCAGCGCCTGATAAAAGCGGTCGTACTCGTCTTCGTTGAGCGGGCAGTTAATATAAGCGGCTTCTCCTTTCCCATAGCGAGATGCCATAAATGCCTGGCTCATATCGATGGAGTCCGCTAGTACAATCGGGGCCGCCGCGTCGAAAAAGGCTAGGTAGGGAGCTTCTAACACTTGGCGTAGATGCTCCGCCAATGCGCTCGAGGTCAGTGGACCGGAAGCTACAATGACTGTGCCGCTCTTAGGGAGCTCCGTTATCTCTTGGCGACACACCGTAATCAGCGGGTGACCCTCGACTGCGCGCGTTACGAACTGCGCAAACTCGGTGCGGTCAACCGCAGTTGCTCCTCCCGCAGGCACTTCTGTTGCCTCGGCTGCCCGCATAATTAGGGAATCCAATTGCCGCATCTCTTCCTTGAGAAGGCCAACCGCATTGCCCACACCTGCCGCGCGGAACGAATTGCTGCATACGAGTTCCGCAAGCAAAGCTGTATGATGAGCACCCGTAGTCATATTAGGGCGCATCTCGTAAAGCGTGACTGCAGCACCCTGACGCGCTAGTTGCCAGGCGGCCTCGGCACCGGCTAGTCCCCCACCAATCACTGTTACCGATTTCAAGTTCATGCCACATGAATTTGCACACAAATTCATTTGGGAACAGCTCCACAGGAGGGGTTGCCACAGATACTGTAGACCTCACCAGAACGGCGCTTCTTCTCGACAGTAAAGGCCCCGCAACGCGAACACGGCGTTTCATTGGGTTTTTGCCACACCACAAAGCCGCAGTTAGGATAGTTTGAACAGCCAAAAAACAGACGTCCCCGCTTGCTGCGACGTTCGACGATGTTGCCCGCGCATACTGGGCACGATACCCCGATGGGTTTAAGTAAAGGCTTGGTATTGCGACACGCCGGAAAGCCGGGGCAGGCAAGAAACTTCCCGAAACGCCCAGCCTTTATCACCATGTTGCGACTGCAGAGCGAGCAGATCTCGTCCGTCTCTTCGTCTGCGACTTCTATTTTTTCGACACCCACTAGGGCTTTCTCCAGCTGCTCAGCAAAGACCGCGTAGAACTCGCGTAAGACGTCTACGGCTGTAGTTTGCCCATGCTCTATGGCATCAAGCTTGTTCTCCATTGCTGCCGTAAACTTGACTTCTACTAGTTCCGGAAAATGTTCTGCCAGAATGTCCACTACTACCTGTCCCAGTTCGGTGGCCACAAAGCGCTTCTGTTCTTTGCCTGCGTAGCCGCGCGCCTGAATGGTGTCGATGATGGGCGCGTAGGTGCTCGGCCTCCCAATCCCCCCCTCTTCTAATGCTTTAATTAGCGAGGCTTCTGTATAACGGGGTGGGGGCTGGGTAAAGTGCTGTTTAGGCAGTTGTTTGACGAGGGACAACACCTGATCAACTTCTAGAACAGGGAGTTCACCGGCTTCTTTGGTCTCCTCATCGTCGTTCTCTTCTTCATACAGCGCCAAGTAACCCGGGAATACTAGGCGCGAGCCAACCGCGCGAAACGCGTGATCACCCGCTTGGATGTCCGCCTGCACGGTGTCAAACCTCGCGTTAGACATCTGAGAGGCCAGGAAACGGTCGTGAATCAGCTTATACAACCTGTATTGCTCTGTTGACAAGGCTGCTTTGAGATCGCCTGGTTTGCGATCCACATAGGACGGGCGGATAGCCTCATGCGCGTCCTGTGAATTTACGCCAGGGCCGCGCTTAGACGCATACTGCCGTAGCGCGTGGTACGGCAGCCCAAAGTGCGTCTTAACATAGGCCTCCGCAGCAGACAAGGCTTCCTGCGCGAGGCGCGTGCTGTCCGTACGCATGTAGGTGATCAGTCCCACGGCGCCCTCTTTCCCCAACTCCACCCCTTCATAGAGAGTTTGAGCGATGCGCATGGTGCGTTTAGCAGAAAACCCGAGCCGTTTTGCCGCCTCCTGCTGGAGGGTGCTCGTGTTAAAGGGGGGAGATGGTTTGCGTTCCTTCTCAGTCTGTTTTACTGCCTTCACTACAAATGGCAGACCTTGCAGCACTGAGGACAGATGGTCGACCTCCGCCTGACTACTAAGCTCGCGACCGGTCAACTTCGCCTGAAAGGGCTTGGTTAGGCTAGGTCTAAGCGACACCTGCAATGTCCAGTATTCCTTAGATTGAAAGGCCCAAATCTCCCTTTCGCGGTCGACAATCAGACGCACTGCCACAGATTGCACGCGACCTGCGCTGAGACCTTTTCTTACCTTTGCCCACAGCAGCGGGGACAGCTTGTACCCCACGATACGGTCAAGGATTCGTCTCGCCTGTTGGGAGTCCACTAGATCCTTGTCAATGCGCCGGGGTTGTTTGAAAGCGTTTTGTACAGCTGACGGGGTAATCTCATTGAAAGTAACACGCAGCGCGCCCTCTAAGTCAAGGTCTAAGGTATGTGCCAAGTGCCATGAAATAGCCTCGCCCTCTCGGTCAGGGTCTGTGGCCAGAAACACCCTGTCCGCTTTCTTGGCCGCTTCGCGTAGTTCTTTCACCGTATCACCCTTACCCCTAATGGTTATGTACTTAGGAGCAAAACCATTGTCAATGTCCACACCTAGCTGACTCTTGGGCAAGTCACGCAGATGTCCATAGGACGCTTTAACGGCGTACTTGGTGCCAAGGTACTTGGTGATGGTTTTGGCTTTTGCGGGAGACTCCACAATCACGAGATATTTCGGCAGATAAATCACCTCAGTCAATCACTTACACTTCACTTTGCCTCTTTGGCCCTGTCTTTATCCGCGTAGCCGCAAGTAGGCACCACCCGGCAGGCGTTCAATTGCTCCCGCTACCTCTAGCGCAGTCAAAGCAGCAGCAGCCACGGCTACGGGAAACCCAGTATGCATACAAACTTCGTCTACACTCAGGGGTTCCGTGCTTAGGGCCATAAGAACAAGCGATTCCTCAGGCCTGAGCTCAAGCGTAGCCGGGGCTTCTAGCGGCTTGGCGACGGTACCTAATGTTTCGTAGATTACATTTGGCTCAAGGAGTGGTGTCGCTCCCTGTGCGATAAGGTAATTGGTGCCTCTGCTCTGCGGGCTGAAAATGCTGCCCGGCACCGCCAAAACCTCTTTCCCCTGCTCCAGCGCGTGTTCGGCGGTAATCAGCGCCCCGCTGCCCATATCGCCCTCTATAACTAGACAGATGCGCGACAGACCGCTAATGATCCGGTTCCGCGCGGGGAAATGGCCTGCAAGCGGCGGAGTTCCCTCCCTGTACTCACTCACTAGGGCTCCTCCCTGTTCCACAATCTTCTCCGCGAGCAGCGAGTTTTCGCGGGGATAAATAGCGTCCAGGCCGCACCCCATGACGGCTATGGTCTTCCCGCCACAGCGCAGCGTAACGCTATGTGCTAACGTGTCAATGCCGCGCGCTAGGCCGCTCACCACCGTGTGTTCAGCGGTAACAAGCACAGGCACCACCATTTCCACTACCTGCCTGCCGTATGGCGTAGCCTTGCGCGTGCCCACCACTGCCACCCCTCGTTCTGCCTCAAGCTGCCCGCGCACGTAGAGGACCAATGGCGGAGAGTAGAGATGGCTTAGGATAGTTGGATAATCTGGGTCACCAATGACGATCGCTCTCGCCCTTGCCTGTAGCAGCGGGTCATGGTCCTGCTCCTGAAACGCCTTCACAACGGCTAGGGCAGCAGAACGAGACAAGCCCGCTTCATGCCAGCTGTCAGCCGAGTAAAGGGGGAAGTGAGCGAAATCAAGGTGAGACACTTGGGCGTATCTCACACTGCGCACCTTGGCTATTATCGCTAGGGCCTGTCGTCTCTCCATACTGAGCCTGTCTCCCTCCGACTGTTTTTCGTAATTATAACAGGAAAAACCGCGTGTGAACACGCGGTTTTTGCAGTGTACAGCCTAGAGCGGACGGCGGACAGCTTACGGTGGACGGCTGAGCACTGAAAGCCGGCGTCCTCCGAGTAACCTGCGACTAACGACCAGTGACCAGTTCTACGGTATAACGCGCCGCACGCTGTGCAGCCTTGTCCCCCAGTATGTGCTGCTTAGGTTTGCGTAACTCACACCCTCACGCGTAGTGGCATGAATAAACTGCCCTTCCCCCATGTAGATGCCCACATGCGAGATTCCCGGACGCCAGGTATCCACAAAGACTAAGATGTCTCCCTTACGCCTCTTGGCAATCGCCACCCTCACCCCAGCCGACGCTTGGTTAATGGAAGTACGTGGAATGGCAATGTCGTGCTGAGCGAAAACGAAACGCGTAAAGCCGGAGCAATCGAAGCTCTCGGGGCCGTCAGCACCGAACACGTAGGGTGTACCTAAATACTCCTCGGCGGTAGCGAGGATTAGCGTGGCGGTATCAGGTCTAGGGGGCAAGGTGAAGGCAGACTCAGGGAGACGCCTCGCACCGCGATAGAGGGACGATACGGAAGCTTGCGCGAGACTCGCCTGCCGTACTGCCCCAGCGCTTGGACTAGCCCACACAACGCCATTCTGGCCGACCCCTGTCCAACGCGAGCTGCCCGAAGCAAAGCGCACTATATCACCTGCTCTGAGATTCGCGCGTGCTACCCCAGCTCCCACAGTCGCTTGCTTGGCAGTTGTCCTAGGCAAACTTGCCCCAAACTGCCCGAACACATACACCAAGCGCCCTGAGGCATCAAAACCATCGGGGCTTTCACCGCCAAACCGAAAAGGCACCCCTATTCCTGTAAATCTTACCTGTTAATCTCTCGCAGTCTTTCAGCCGGACTGAGGATGCTGGTAATCCTCACACCAAAGTTCTCATTGACCACCACAATCTCCCCACGCGCAATTAGCATGCCGTTAACCAGCACGTCAACTTGGTCTTCCACCATGCGGTCAAGCTCCACCACCGAACCTGCGCCCATAGCCAGCACATCCTTGATGGCTCGCCTGCTCTTGCCAAGTACGACGGAAACCTGTAGGGGTACATCCAAAATTAGGTCAATGTTTTGACCTGGGCCTGTCTGGAGAGGCACCTGAAAAGGCGAGAACTGCGCGCGGTGAACTGCCACCTCCGGCGACTGCGGCACCACTGGAGCAGTAGGAAGAGAAGGTTGCGGCGGGGCGCTGGGGCTCTCTTTGCTAGGGGCTAACCCTCCCATCAAGTGCTCCACCATTTGTTTAGCCGAAGCTATAGGCATCACCTGCAGTAACTCGCTGTC
>QLUS01000055.1 GCA_018725535.1 Bacillota bacterium | reverse complement strand
CCAGCCTACGTGCCCCGCTACAAGCTCTCGCCAGAGGAGGCGATTGGTGCCATTGTCAGGAGTGGGGGCGTTGCGGTCTGGGCTCATCCCGGTCACTTGGCTTCACAGCTGCTTCTGCCAATGGTCCAAGCGGGGCTCGCGGGAATGGAAGTTTATCACCCCCACCATGACACACGGCAGGAGCAAGCACTACTTCGATTGGCGCAGTATTATAAGCTTGTTGTTACCGCAGGCTCTGACGCACATAGTGCTGCGGCCTTAGGTGCAAAGAGGGCAAGTCTAGACGTCTGGTACCAGCTGTGGTCGCGCCGCTAAGGCGTGATCATTTTTTTATTGCCGTAGAAGGAGTATGCAAGGAAACATAGAATGTGTTAGAATGAAGTGGATTAATGGACTAATCCATTAAGTGACCGAGCATAGAGTGGAGGTGATGAAGTGGTAGCGTTAGAGCTGCGCAAGAAGTCTGGTGTCCCGCTCTATGTACAACTCAAGACCAGCATTCGCCAGCAGGCTGAAAGCGGCGCGTGGTCTCCGGGCTTTAAGTTGCCCACTGAGAGGGAGCTCTCAACCTTGTTGTCCGTAAGCCGCAACACCGTGAGTCAGGCCTATCGCGAGCTTGAGCAAGAGGGTATCTTGGTGTCGTTACAGGGGAAAGGCACCTTTCTGGCCAAAACTGATGCTAGTGCCCTGAGTGCAAGCCGTAGCAACAGACTGGAGACGCTCGTATCGCACGCGTTAGGACAGGCCTTAGATGAAGGTTTTGACTGCGAGGAGTTCAGGGACGCAGCGGCTCGCATGGCGCTGCAGCGGCAACGCATGCTAAGCGAAGTACGCATAGTGTTTGTTGAGTGCAATCGCGAGCAAGTAGACTACTTTTCCACTCATCTCGGGCTCGGTAGTGGTGTTAGCGCCAGCCCACTGCTACTTGACGAGCTGCTTGCCGCGACTCTAGAGACAGAGCAACTTGTTGAGGATGCAGAAATCGTGGTAACGACATTTTTCCATGAAAGCGACGTGCGTGCGGCCATTGGCCCGGACAAACTCCTGTTGGCAGTAGCGTTAGAGCCTCAGCTAGAGACCATGGTGCGCATCGCACGGATTCCGAGGCAGCGTAGGCTGGCTCTCGTTTGCATCACAGAGGTCTTTGCCGAGAAAGTGCAAACTTCACTTAACGCGGCAGGGATGGAGCATCGTCTAAGTGTGTTTACCTTCCGCGACGACAGCAGGCGCCTGCCGCAGGTACTAGAGGACTGCGATGTTGTCTTGGTCTCGCCCGGACGTAAGCGAGAAGTCATGCAGCTGTGTCCTGCAGGCAAGGAAGTCATTGAGTTCGTCTATCGACCCGACATCGGATCAAGTAACCTCCTGCAAAGTATCATCCTGCAGCGACGGAAAGGTATGGGAAAGAGCGTATAGCAAGATTCCAAAGGTGGTGTAACAACAATGAATGGAAATGAGTATCGCGTCAAGCCCGGTCCTGAGGGCCTACTGCCCCCGGCGGCTGCGTGCTGTGGCGTCATACTGCCAGAAAAGGGCCAAGGCCTAGTAGAGGGTGCCTTGAAGAGCGAAAATGACACACTTCGGGTCATGGCTAGGGAGCTCCTAACGCGTCAGAACCCAACCATTTTCCCAGGTCCCCTAGTGTTGTGGGCATGGCGTGAGGGAGTCGCCGACAAAGCTGCGAGCGTGCTTGAACTCGCTAATGAGATACCTGGTGTAAGGATTATCCCCATGCCTGACTATCGTCCTATCTATCCGAAGATTGACCCCGAAGCTGTAATCAATCCCTGTCACCCTAACTTGACGATTTGGCACAACAAAATCGAGGTATGTGTGTTTATTGGCGTGCACTGTCATTTCGCTAACATTACGCTCAAAATGATCCGTGCCGGTACTAATTGTTACACCATTACCCTCTGTCACGCAGCCGGGCATGAGGATTCTATGGCCTCTCTGCCCTTTGCTGATGCTAACCAAGTGCGTGCGCTCACGGCAGCCATACGGAAGCTCAAACGCGAGGGACTGCGACCCCGCTACGCTGACACGCCGGGCATTCAACTTACTGCGGCGCAGGAAGCTCTAAGTCAGGGCTTAGTTTGGCAACCTGCCCCCGTGGCGTGATAGGGAGCTCCTGCCGCAGTGGCTGGGGGTGGTGCGCTCAAACCTGCCCCCGTGGCGCGAAGGGAGGATCAACAGATGGCTAACACTGTAAATCAAAGGGTAGTGACCCCGGAACATCTCCTGTTTGAGGCGCCGCGGACAAAGGCATTTATCACCGGCAGCGAGGCCGCCAGTGAGGCGGTGCGTCGGGCCAATGTGGACATCGCCATTGCCTACCCCATCACTCCCCAGAGCGAAACCATGGAGCGGATAGGCAATCTCTTTGCAGAAGGTTATATCAGGGACTACTATCGAGCAGAAGATGAGGTTGGCGCGTTCTCTGCTATTTCTGGCGCTTCGCGTACCGGAGTGCGCTGCATGACAGCTTCGTCAGGTCCGGGCCTAATGCGTGGACTCGAGACTATCGCCTCTTGGCCAGGACATCGCCTGCCGCTTGTCTTTCTGATTATGTGTCGCGTGATTAACGCTCCGCTGTCAATTCAACCCGACAATCTAGAGCTAGATTACATGCTCACCTCAGGCAACATTCTCTTGCATGGGGAAAACCAACAGGACTTCTTTGACTACACTTTGGCCGGTTTCGCTATTTCAGAGAAATGCGAAGTAACATTACCTGTTGCCGTCGCCGTAGACGGGTTCTTTGTGACCCACGCGCGCGCTTGGGTGGAAATGCCCTCGGCCGAGCTGAAACTGCCGCCGCGTGACTGCTACAGTGAAGCCGTGCCCATGATTGACAACGAGAACCCCCCCGTGCGCATTGCCAGGGATGCTCCCATCCAGAAGAGCAATTTTATCAGCTACCAGATGCACGCCGCTTGGCAGCAGGAAATCCACGCTGCGCATGAGCGCTCGCGCAAATGGGTCAGCCGTTATATTAACGGTTTGGTGGAAGTAGTTAATCCTGAAGCTGAGACCCTCATTGTGGCCTCCGGCAGCGCCGTTTCGCAGTCGCGTGAGGCGCTGCGGCAAGCGGAGGAGATGGGCAAGAAGGTAGGGCTCATTAAGGTTAAATCTTTGCGACCATTCCCAACTGCCGAACTACGCGCCGCCTGCCGTCATGCCAAGCGCATAATTGTACCCGAGTTTAACTGCCCCGGTTGGCTAAACCGTGAAGTGCGCGCAACTCTGTACGGTCATTCTGAGGCGAAGATTGCCGACGGCCCGCGTGTATACGGCGGGATCACCATGCCGACCGAGTTAATCCTCGAGTGGCTATTTAAGAGCGAGTAAGTTCAGTAAGTGAGGGATTAAGCATATGGCACTGCGAACGCTACAGGTATCTCCCGGTTTTATGCGCTTTATGCCCAAGGAATACCAAGACCTAGTCGAAAAGGGGCCCTTTGGTCGCAAGCTAAAACTCTCTGACTTAGGCACATATAAGGAACTTTTAGAAGAGCATCCCATGTGTGAAGGTTGCGCTATGGCCTTCTTTATTCGGCTTGCGCTGACTGCCTTGCCTGCACCTGAACACACCGTGATTCTCGGTACCGCAGGGTGCGGACGCCTCTCGCTGTCACAGGCCGCCATTCCCTTTGTGTACGGCAACTACTGTGACACTAACGGTGTGGCTACAGGTATAAAACGTGGGCTAGCCCTACGTTTCCCCGACCAGCCCAAAGACGTAGTGGTGATGGCTGGCGACGGTGGCTTGGCTGACATCGGCTTTTCACAGGTCTTGCACGGCTGGTTCCGCCAAGAGAAATTCACGACCGTTATGCTGGATAACGAAGTTTATGGCAACACCGGTGGCCAAGAGAGCGGCATGACTAAGCGCGGGGAAGTAGTGAAGATGGCTCCCGTCGGCAAAAAGTTCGATAAAATTGATATGATCGGACTGGCCAAGACGGCTGGCGTCGCCTATATTGCTCGCCTGACACCAACTAACCCGAGCCGCATAGTCTCGACCATTCGCAAGGCGGTCTTGATTGCGCGCGAAGTTGGCCCTACTTACGTCCAAGCCTATACCTCCTGCAACATTGAATACGCCATACCGCCGCAACAGGTGATGGAGGATGCGCGACGGGTTGAGAAAGAACGCTACGGCTTCCTCGAAGTGATGAGTGAAGAAGCAAAAGCGTTTCTTGGAGGGGGAGAAGTATGAGGAGGTACAATGTTCGCATGGCCGGGGTTGGAGGCCAGGGCGTCGTTACCGCATCGCATGTACTCAGTAACGGCGTCATTCAAAGCGGCGGGGAAAGCACGGTTGTCCCTTTCTTTGGTTCCGAAAAGCGGATGGCGCCTGTAGAGAGCTATGTGCGCATCGCAGATGGCAAGCTATATGAGATAGGGGAAATCCTCTACCCTAACGTCATCGTGATCTTCCACAGCCAAGTAATTACCCATGGCAAGTCATACACAATGCCCTTTTATTCAGGCATAAAAGACAATTCGTTTATCCTGGTTAATATGCCTAGAAAAGTTGAGTTAAGCCAAGACGAGGAACGTGAGCTTGAGCAAAAACGGGCGAAAGTTTTCTATTTGCCTGCTACAGAGATTGCTTTGCAAGCGGCTGGTACGGAAGTTGCCACCAACATGGTCATGATCGGTGCCGTCAGTGCGGTGCTAGGCCTACCGGACCTAGAGTCACTGGAGAAAGCGTTAATAGAACGTTTCCTCGGCAAAGGGTTGGTGGCGTCGGGCGGCACTGCCTCGTTAGACAAAGCTATGGAAAAGAACTTCGGCCCTAAACTAGACCTCGTTAACAAGAACATGGCGGCGATAAGAGCTGCTGTTAAGTATGCTGCCGAACAAGGATGGGTGCAAGTAACGACGGAAGGAGGGAGCAAACAGTGTACAAAGTAGCGCATGTAGATGCAAGCAAGTGCAGCGCTTCAAACTGCAGATTGTGTGTGTTGTACTGCCCTGAACCGAACACGTTGCTCTATGACGAAAAGCGCAACACAGCGTTTGTCGCTGTCGACAGATGCAAGGGATGCGGTGCTTGTCTGCGCATTTGTACGGATATAAGCAAACGCAATTGCATTACCATGGTTGCGGTGGGCAGCGCGCAAGGCGAATTCGAGATGTCGCGTTACGGCATGCCTGATGTGTCTAAGCAAGAGAAATAAGCAATAAAGGAGAAGGTGTACGTGTCTAAGGAAAATCTCAATGTCTTTGAGCAGGTGCAGGCGCAGATTAAGGAAGCCTGCGACATCTTAGGGCTCGACAACAGCTACTACGAAATCCTGAAGACCCCCGAACGCGCTATGGAGGTAGGAGTACCCGTACGTATGGACGACGGAACCGTCAAGACATTTATCGGTTACCGTTCGCAGCACAACACTGCCAATGGGCCCGCCAAGGGCGGCATTCGTTTTCACCCTGATGTAACCTTCGACGAGGTCAAGACGCTCTCGATGTGGATGACCTTTAAGTGTGCCGTAATTGGCCTTCCCTACGGTGGGGGCAAGGGCGGCATTACGGTCGACCCAACTAAGCTTTCCAAAGGCGAGATCGAGCGCCTAGCACGTGGCTTTGTACGTAAGCTCGGCGACTTTATTGGCCCTGCAGTCGACATCCCTGCGCCAGACATCAACACTAATCCCCAAATCATGGCTTGGATGGTTGACGAGTACAACACCATGAAAGGGTTCAACAATCCGGGAGTGATCACTGGTAAGCCCGTACTTATCGGCGGATCCCTTGGCCGTACGGAAGCAACGGGGCGCGGCGTTGCTCTTACGGTGCGCGAAGCTTGTCGCGCCATGAACATTGACCTTAAGGGGGCCAAGGTCGCTGTACACGGCTACGGCAATGTGGGGAGCTTTGCGGGTCTGTACCTGCATAACCTTGGCGCTAAGGTTGTAGCCGCGCTTGATTTAGGCGGCGGCGCATACAACCCGGCAGGACTTGATGCAGTAGAACTAATGGAAGACTCTAAGCCTACGCGCACTGTGTACGGTTTCCCAGGCAGTCAGAGCATCACAGCTGACGAGCTCTTTGCCCTCGATGTAGACGTGTTAGTGTTGGCCGCACTGGAGAATACCATTACCATGGAGAACCAACATCTAGTGAAGGCCAGGCTTGTGGCTGAAGGTGCCAACGGTCCCGTAACCACCGAGGCAGGCAAGAAGCTCTTCGAGCGTGGTATCGTGATTCTGCCGGACATTCTTTGTAGTGCTGGCGGCGTCACCGTGTCGTATTTCGAGTGGGTGCAAAACCTGATGAATTACTACTGGCCTGAGCAGGAAGTAAACGAGAAACTCGAGCGCAATATGGTCAATGCCTTTAACAACCTCTGGAAAATGGCGGCTGACAAAAAGGTTGATATGCGCACCGCAGCGTACTTAGTCGCTATTCGCCGTGTAGCTGACGCCATGAAGCTCTACGGTTGGGTGTAGTCTAAGCCTGTTATGGCCCTCTTGATGTACATCGGGAGGGTCATATAATGTTTTGTGGACAACAGTGACGCAGAATTGCGTGGTACAATGTATACAGTATCCTCGGCAAGCCTTGGACAGGGAGGTCAACCATGGAGGAGAAAAAACCGTCGGAACGCAAGCGATCATTTAAGAACACTTCGAACATCGAAATCAAACGTGTGTACACCGCGCGGGATGTGACAAGCGATGACAGCGCGATGGGATTACCAGGCGAGTATCCTTTTACGCGTGGCGTGCAACCGACGATGTATCGCGGACGTTTTTGGACTATGCGCCAGTACGCAGGGATGGCTTCGGCGGAGGAGTCCAATGCGCGCTACCGCTACCTGCTAGAGCAGGGCCAGACGGGCTTGAGCGTCGCGTTTGATCTGCCTACCCAAATCGGCTACGATTCGGACCATTCCCTAGCACAAGGCGAAGTCGGCAAAGTTGGCGTGGCCATCGACTCGCTCGAGGACATGGAAGTTCTCCTCGGCGGCATTCCGCTGGACAAGGTCAGCACATCCATGACCATTAACGCCCCCGCTGTGGTGCTCCTAGCCATGTACATTGCCGTAGCTGAGAAGCAGGGCGTGCCGCTCGCCAAGCTGAATGGCACCATTCAAAACGATATCCTAAAGGAATACGCGGCGCGCGGCACATATATTTTTCCACCGGTGCAGAGTATGCGCTTAATCACCGACATATTTGCCTTTTGTTCAGAGCAAGTCCCGGAGTGGAATACTATCAGTATCAGCGGTTACCACATACGCGAGGCTGGTTCTTCTGCCGTACAAGAAGTGGCATTTACGCTTAGCAACGGCATTGCTTACGTCCAAGCGGCGCTTGATGCGGGGCTACGCGTAGATGAATTTGCGCCGCGCCTCTCTTTCTTCTTTAACTCACATGTTGACTTCTTTGAGGAGATTGCCAAGTTCCGAGCCGCGCGCCGACTGTGGGCCAAGATTATGACCGAGCGTTTCGGGGCACAAAACCCGCGTTCGCAAATGCTGCGCTTCCATACGCAAACGGGTGGGTCAACGCTGACGGCACAGCAGCCTGACAACAACATTATCCGCATCACTCTGCAAGCGTTAGCCGCAGTGCTTGGCGGCACGCAGAGCCTGCACACCAACTCGCGCGATGAGGCTTTAGCGTTGCCTACAGAGGAGTCTGTACGTATTGCGCTGCGTACCCAGCAGATAATTGCCTTTGAGAGCGGCGTGGCGGACGTCGTAGACCCACTTGGGGGTTCCTATTATATCGAGAACCTTACAAGCTCCATTGAGAGGGCCGCAGCAGAGCAAATCGCCAGAATTGACGCCCACGGGGGAGCTGTTAAGGCCATAGAACGCGGCGTTATGCAGCGCGATATCCAAGACAGCGCATACGCGTGGCAACAGCAGGTAGAGAGCAAGGAGCGCGTCGTGGTTGGTGTTAACCTATTTCAGATACGTGAGAGTGCGCCGCGGGGGCTAGAACGCATAGATGCAAGCGTAGGGGAGAGACAGAAGGCTCGGCTCGCGGCCTTGAAGTCCCGGCGAGACAATGCGAAAGTGCAGGCAGCGCTCGCATCGCTGACGCAGACCGCTGCGTCCAATGACAATCTGATGCCTGCTGTGCTTGAGGCGGTGCGCACCTATGCCACATTAGGCGAGATTTGCGATTGTTTAAGGCGTGTTTTTGGCGAGTATCGTCCCGAAGCGACGCTAACGTAGGGGGTGACGACGATGAGTGGACGGAGCTTTATCCGTGTTCTTGTTGCTAAACCTGGGCTTGACGGGCATGACAGAGGGGCAAAAATTGTCGCCCGTGCCCTGCGCGACGCAGGCATGGAAGTTATCTACACGGGGCTGAGGCAAACACCGGAGCAGATTGTGGAAGCGGCCCTGCAGGAAGATGTAGATGTCGTGGCGCTAAGTTGCCTGTCCGGCGCACACAATTACTCGTTCCCAAGGGTTGTGGAGCTGTTAAGGCAGCAGGGCGGGGCTGACATCCTAGTGCTCGGCGGGGGCGTAATTCCTGAGGAAGATATCCCTGCCCTGAAGCAGAGCGGGGTAAAGGAAATCTTTACTCCCGGAACCACTATCCAAGCTATTGTGGAGTTTATCCGCGCCCATGCTATACAAAGATGATCTAGTACAAAGTTTTCTGCGCGGGGATATGCGTGCCCTTGCCCGCGCAGTTTCCATGGTTGAGGCAGGAGATATACAGGCTGAGCAGTTTTTGGCAGCGGTTGCGCGCGAGGGTAAGCGAGCGCGCCTGATAGGAATCACCGGGCCGCCTGGGGCAGGTAAGAGCACGCTCACGGCCAAATTGGCCGAGTCCTTACTTGACCGCGGGGAGCGTGTCGCGCTGCTCTTGACCGACCCTTCTAGCCCCTTTACTGGCGGGGCCATACTTGGCGACCGGATTCGCATGCATGCGATTGCGGGGCGCAGCGGGCTGTACATCCGCAGTCTGGGATCACGCGGCAGCCTAGGTGGGCTGTCCCGCGCCGTACCCCCCATAGTGCAGCTCTTGGAGAACTTCGGCTTTGACGCAATCATCCTTGAGACCGTGGGAACAGGTCAGGCAGAGACTGATGTCGTAGAGACCGTCGACTCGGTGGTAGTGGTAACCGTACCGGGGCTCGGTGACGATGTGCAGGCCATGAAGGCGGGCATCATTGAGATTGCCGATGTGTTTGTCGTCAACAAAGCTGACCGCGAGGGCGCGGAGCGCACAGCCCGGCAGCTAGAGGAGGCCCTTAAGCTTGGACCGAAGGCCGTGCCGGTTCTAGCGACCATTGCCACTACCGGAGTAGGAATTGCGGCTGTGGTGAGTTCCTTGGACGCCCATTACCAGACGATGCTGGCAGACGGCGAACTCGCCAAGCGGCGGGACAGGCGACTGCGCAAAGCGCTCCATGCATATGCCGCCAGCATTGTGTCGGTTCGCCTTGCAGAATGGGTGGAAGAGCAGTTGACAGGCCACTGGGCTGACATAGATAGCGGCCGCATAGACATTTACACTTGTGGCAGAAGGCTTGCCGAGAAATTCCAAAAGAGGGGGGTGACGAGTAATGTTAGAGAAGATTGATCATTTGGGGGTAGCGGTAAAGAATCTAGACGCCGTGCGCGCATTTTACATGGAGAAACTGATGCTGCCTTGCGAGGGAGAAGAGATCGTCCCCGAGCAAAAGGTGAGGGTGGCGTTTCTGCCAGTCGGGGAAACCACAATTGAGCTACTTGAACCAACTGCGCCTGACAGTCCGGTCGCTAAGTTCTTAGAGCAAAAGGGCGAAGGCATGCATCACGTAGCTATTCGGGTGACAAACATCGAGGAGGCCCTAGCATCCCTAAAGGCCAAAGGTGTACGGCTAATCGATGAGAAGCCGCGCATCGGGGCGCATGGCGCAAAAATCGCCTTTGTCCATCCCAAGGAAAGCCACGGCGTGCTCATCGAGCTCTGCGAAAAGAGCGAATAGCGAGGAGGCTAAGACCATATGTGGGAGAAGATTCGGGAACTCGAGCAGAAGCGCAGTGCCCTAGCGCTTGGCGGCGGTGAAAAGCGCATCCAGAAGCACAAGGCACAGGGCAAACTCACCGCGCGCGAGCGGATTAACTACCTGCTAGACCCCGAGAGCTTTATAGAGACGGATGTCTTTGTCAAGCACCGCTGCCATGACCTCGGCATGGCCGATACAGACGCGCCGGGCGAAGGCGTGGTCACGGGCTACGGCACAATTGACGGTAGGCTAGTATACGTGGCCTCGCAGGACTTTACGGTGCTCGGTGGATCATTAGGCGAGGCGCATGCGGCGAAAATATGCAAGGTGATGGATCTCGCCGTACGCAACGGTGCCCCGATGATCTGCATCAACGACTCCGGCGGCGCGCGTATCCAAGAAGGCGTAGACGCGCTTAATGGCTACGGCAATATTTTCTATCGCAATACACTCGCCTCAGGCGTAATCCCGCAAATCTCGGTCATTATGGGGCCATG